>NZ_JBWKKF010000004.1:0-166337 GCF_056431745.1 Amycolatopsis sp. NPDC045836
GACGCCCTGATGGCCGGTGGGTGGCCGTTCTGGGTGATTCCCGCCGGCGTGCTGTGCTGGCTGATCGGCTCGGCGCTGGCCATCGCCGCCTTGCTTTCGTGGTACCGGACCAAAGCGGCTCCGCTCAGGGTAGTGGCGCGAGGGCAGTTCGGGGGGCTCGGACAGCCGGCGGAATAGCCAACGGAATAGTCACTGACCAGCGCTGATGACGAGTGCCGCTCGAGGTGATCCCGATCGTCGAGTCGGTGCACGGGTTGGCGGTGTCTGGTGGCGACGCGGTTCTTCTCGCGCGAGCGAGATCGGTGAGCTGGAGTCCTGGCCGTCCGAAGTCGGCCGAGACGAGCTGGTCCAGTACTTCCAGCTGGCTGTGGAGGACGTCGAGTGGGTGCACCGCACGACTCGCGGGGCGCCGAACAAGCTGGGACTGGGGTTGCTCAGCGATGAGCTGGTGGGGCGCGTTCGGCAAGAAGCCGGGTCCGCCGATCCATGACGGCCTGGTCCAGCGCGACTTCACCACCACCGCGCCGAACCCCTTGTGGCTGGCCGATGTCACCGAACACCGCACCACCGAAGGCACGTTGTACCTGTGTGCGCGGTCGTGCCTGCCGATCACGAACCAAGATCAAAAGCAGACCGACCACACTCGCTTTGCGGACAGACCCTAGCGAGCGCATCGTCCGACCCGGCCGAGGAAGAATTGCCCGCCCTGGTTGAGGAAGCCGCAGAGCCCCACAGGCTGGACACCGTCGTCGCCGTCAACAACGACCAGGTCGAGAGCAACCCGGTCGAGGAGATCCGAGCGGCTCAAGAGCGCGCTGCCGAACGGCGCCGTGCAGACTTGTCCCGCGTGCTCACCACGCTGGTCGCCGCGGTCCTCGTGGCGGGACTTGGCGGCACGGCCAGCGGGATGTGGCGCACCGTCCTGCTGCTTACCGCGGGCTTGCTGCTGCTCGCCGGTGCCGTCCTTGGCCTGGTGCCCGGTGACGAGGCAGGTGCTGCTGTGACCTCGCACTCCCCCAACTGGGAAACCCGAGGCGTAGTCGGTGGCGTGTGAGGATCCGGCGGTGGCCCAACCCGACTTCACCTCCGACGAGCTCGCCGGTGCCCGACCTTCCAGTTCTTCGACAGCCCGGACCGCTGGCTGGTCCTGACCGGCGGGCGCGTGCTGTACCGGCGCCGTCCCGGAGATTTCGCTCCGGCTAGCCACCCCCGGGTTGGTGCCGCTGGACACCTTGGAGTCCTCTCCGTCCCGGACCGAGGTTACAGCTCAGGGGACACCAGCGGCGCCCTGAGCCACGCACGTAGTCGCCCGCCGAGGAGCCCGATCGCTGCCTTCTCAACGCGGCTGCTCGACAAGCCGCGCAGAAGCCGATCTGGAAGGCGGACACGCGGTCGAAGGCGTTGCCGTGCCCTTCACCGGTGGTGCTCCGGAAACCCGGCGACCGGCCGTCGGCGGCCCGGCGGAGGTACGCGCCGGTGTAGCAGTCGGCCTGCTGCTCCTTGACGATGGCCGGCGTCCCCTCGGTGACCCCGAGCCGGAACTGCACCGCGTGCCCGAGTTCGTGCGCCAGCACCGTCAGCACGGCGACCGGGCCGAAGGAGTCGCGGAGCTCCGGCAGCAGTTCCCCGCGGTCCCAGGCGACCACGTCCGGCACGCCACCGCAGTAGAAGGCATTGCTCAGCCCCTCGGTGCGGTGCCGCAGAGCTCGGCCCCCGGTGCGCCGGAATCGTCGGAGACCAGCCGGATGACCGGTACGTACTCCCGGCCGAAGCTCGCCGGGAGCTGCCCGGTCCCGTACCGCTCGACGTCGGCCACCGCGGCGGTCGCGAGCAGTCGAGGTCACCGCCGTCGCCGCCCTCGACCTTCAGGTCCGCCGGTGGCGCACCGGCTTTGGGCCCGCTCGGGCCGTCGGTGACCGCGACCGGGGCCTCCGGCCCCCCACCGGCACGGTGCACCCGGTGAGGAGCACGGCCAGCAGCGCGAGGGCGACCCCGGCGCGCGGCATGACTGTGACACGGGTCCCGTCCCGTGCCGGTTCGACCGGTTAGCTGTGATCTGGATCACTGGTAGCCGTGCCAGTGCAGCCCGCGCTACCGTGGTCGCGCCCGAGCCCCCCTGTCCGTGGAGCGAGCCGTGTCGACCGTTGTCCTGGTGCTGTCCATCCTGCTGGCCATGGTGTTCCTCGGCTCCGGCCTGGCGAAGCTCGCGAACGTGGACGCGATGAAAAAATCGGCCGAGCACCTCGGTTACTCGGCCACCCTGAGCCGGGTGATCGGCGCGCTCGAAGTCGCCGCGGCGGCCGGCCTGATCACCGGCCTGTTCTGGGCACCGATCGGCGTGGCCGCGGCGATCGGCCTGACCGTGCTGATGGCCGGCGCGGTGGTCTACCACGTGCGCGCCAAGGACCCGGTGCCGCAGGTGCTGCCCGCGGTCCTGCTCACCCTGGCCGCCGCGGCGACCGCCGTGCTGATGCTGACGGCCTGATCCGGCGCCCGCCCGGGTCAGGAATCCCGGAGCACCAGGGGCAGCTTGCGCACCCCGGTCATCGTCGGCGCCGGGATGAACTCCGGGGCCCGCTCCGGATCCAGGCGCAGCCCGGGGAACCGGTCGAGCAGCAGGTTCAGCGCCACCCGGCCCTCCAGCCTGGCCAGCGGCGCCCCGAGGCAGAAGTGCACCCCGCGGCCGAAGGCGATCTGCGAGTTCGGCTCGCGCGTCACGTCGAACACCGCCGGGTCGCGGAAGTGCGCCGGGTCGCGGTTGGCCGCGGCCAGCCACACCAGCACCATCTCCTCCTGGCCGATCGTGGTGCCCCCGACCGAAACCTCGCGGTTGGTGACCCGCCCGGTGGTGGCGAACGGGCTGAGGAACCGCAGCGACTCCTCGATCGCGCTCGGCACCAGTTCGCGGTCGGCCAGCACCTTCGCCAGCTGCTCGGGGTGCCGGTCCAGGCAGAGCACGGTGTTGCCGAGCAGCATGGTGGTGGTGATGTGCCCGGCCACGAGCAGCACGTTGGCGAAGTTGACCACCTCCCGATCGGTCAGCTTCATCCCGTCGACCTCGGCCTGGACCAGTTTGGTCAGCAGGTCCTCCCGCGGCTGCCTGCGGCGCTCGGCGGCGTGCTCACCGAGGTAGCCGGTCAGGTTCCGCAGCTGCTCCAGCGCGACCTCCACCGCCCGGTCCTGCTCTTCGCTCTGCTCCACCAGGGAGAACTGACCGGAGCGCTCCAGCATCTTGTCCACCCACTGCTTGAACAGGTGCCGGTCCTCGGCGGGCACGCCGAGCAGTTCGGCGATCACGATCACCGGCAGCGGATAGGCCAGTTCGCTGACCAGGTCGAGCCGGTCACCGGCCTGGTCGAGCAGTTCGCCGGTCAGCTCCGCGATCCGCGGCTCCAGATCGGCGATCACCTTCGGGGTGAACGCGTGGCTGACCAGTTTCCGCAGTTTCTGGTGCTGCGGCGGGTCCATCGAGACGATGCTGCCCTCGGTGAACTCCTCCCGGTCCGGCATCAGCCTGCCGGTTTCGGAGGAGAAGGTCGCCGGGTCGCTGAGCACCTGCACGGCTTCCCGGTAGCCGTAGACGTTCCACACCCCCCTCTTCGCGTCGTAGTCCACCGGTTGCGCGGGCACCTTCTCCCGCAACCAGAACTGCTCGGGGCTGATCCCCCACTCGTCCGCCAGCTGTGCCACAGCGGTCATCGCGATCCCCTTCCGTGCGCTTCCCCCGCCGGCCCGAGGTCGTTCAGGCCGGTCGCGGGTCGTTCGAATAGACCGACTTCCGGTAGGTCTCGGCCAGATCCCCGTACAGCGCCAGGAATTCGGCGGCGGCCGGTTCGACCCGGCCGGGTTCGGCCGGCTCGAACGCGGTCCGGATGGTGTGGCCCAGCAGCCGCGCCCTGGCCGCCGGGTCCAGCCGGGCCCCGGTCACCGGGTCCAGCGAGTCGTAGAGGTAGAACCCGGCCACCGTGGCCTGCAACGCGAACTGCCCGCCGGGCAGGTCGTCGCGCAGCAGGCCGTGCCGCACCATCAGCCGGTACCCGTGGTCGTTGGCGAGCAGTTTGTGGCTGCGCAGCGCGCTTTCCGCCAGCTTGCCGAGCAGTTCGGCGTCCTTGGTGATCAACGCGGTGACCAGCGGGCGGGCGGCGGTCAGCTCGAGCACGCGCGGGTAGAGCCGGTGCGGGGCGATGCCCGCCGGATCGGCGCGGAGCCACGCGAGCAGTTCGCCGATGAGCACGATCGACTCGCGGTCGAACAACGCCTCGATCAGCTCCTGCTTGGCGCGCCAGTGCAGGTAGACCGTGCCCTTGCCGACGCCCGCCCGGTCGGCGATGTCGCCGATGGTCAGCTTGCGGTAGCCGTGCCGGAGCAGCAGCGCACCCGCCGCGTCCAGGATGCGATCCGCACGTCCTCGCACGTCAACCCCCAGGTTTTGACCAAGAACACCGTTCTGGTCATTCGGTCATGCGGTCACGGTAGCCCTGGCGGCGGTGCTCCGGCAAGGGATTGACGGGGTGCTGTCGCACAATGGGAAGAACCGCACCCTGGAGGTCCCCGTGCACCCGCTGGTCCAGCTCCTGCCCGGTTCGGCGGTCGACGACCCGGATGTGCTCGCCGCCTACCGCCACGACCGGGCTTCCTTCTGCCCCAGCGGGGTGCCTGCCGTGCTGGTCCGCGCGCGGAGCACCGAGGAGGTGTCGGTGGCGTTGCGGTGGGCCGATCGGCACGGGGTTCCCGTGGTGCCGCAGGGCGCGCGGACCGGGTTGTCCGGGGCGGCGAACGCGCTCGACGGCTGTGTGCTGCTGTGCTTGGAGAAAATGGACGAAATCGTCGAGATCGACGTGGCCGAGCAGCTGGCCGTGGTCCGGCCCGGGGTGCTCAACGGCGCGCTCGCCGCGGCCGTCGCCGAGCGCGGCCTGCACTACCCGCCCGATCCCGGCTCGATGGAGATCTCCACGATCGGCGGCAACGTGGCCACCAACGCCGGTGGCATGTGCTGCGTGAAGTACGGCGTCACCGGGGATTTCGTGCGGGGCCTGGAAGTCGTGCTGGCCGGCGGGCGGGTGATGCGCACCGGCCGCCGCACCGCCAAGGGCGTCGCCGGGTACGACCTGACGAGCCTGTTCGTCGGTTCCGAGGGAACGCTGGGCGTGATCACCGAGATCACCCTCGCGCTGCGCCCGGCCGCGCGCCGCCCGCTCACCGCCGTCGCGTTCTTCCCGGCTCCGGCCGACGCCTGCCGCGCGGTGGCCGCCTACCTCGGTGCGGGACACCGGCCGTCGGTGCTGGAGTTCATGGACGCCGAGACCGTGCGGGCCGTGTCCGCCTTGGTGGACCTGGGTTTCCCGCCGGAGGTCGGCGGGGTGCTGATCGCGCAGTCGGACGCGGGGGACGCCGCCGCGGCGGAACTGGCGGCCTTCGAACGGGCGTCGCTCGACTGCAAGGCCGACGAGGTGCTGGTCGCCGACGACCCGGCGCAGGGCGAACTGCTGATGCGGGCTCGCCGCCTGGTCGGCCCGGCACACGAAGCTCTCGGCACCAGCCTGGTCGACGACGTGTGCGTGCCGCGCGGCAAGCTCGCCGAACTCGTCGAAGGGCTCGACGGGATCGCCGCCGCGCACGGGGTGCGGATCACCTGCGCCGGGCACGCGGGCGACGGGAACATGCACCCGTCGGTCATCTTCGACGACACCGACGAGCGCCAGGTCGCCGCCGCGCAGGCCGCCTTCGCCGCGGTGATGGACCTCGGGCTGCGCCTGGGCGGCACGATCACCGGTGAGCACGGGGTCGGGGTGCTCAAACGGGATTGGCTGGCACGCGAGCTGGACGAGGCGGCGCTGTGGGCGCACCGGCAGCTCAAGGCGAGCCTCGATCCACGCGGGATCCTCAATCCCGGCCGCGTTTTCGATTTTGCCGGTGATCACCGCTAGGGTCGCCGGCATGAGTCGTGTGGGTGTGATGATCCCGTGCCGCCTGCCCCCGGCGCGGCTGGTCGGCCTGGTGCGCCGGGCCGAGGAAGCCGGTCTCGACGAGGTGTGGGTGGTCGAGGACTGCTTCTACACCGGCGGCGTGGCCACCGCGGCCGCGGCGCTGGCCGCGACCGAGCGGATCACCGTCGGCATCGGCGTGCTGCCGACCGTGGCGCGCAATCCGGCCATCGCGGCGATGGAGCTGGCCACCCTCGCCGGGTTGCACCCCGGCCGGCTGATCGCCGGGTTCGGCCACGGGGTGCCGTCGTGGATGCGGCAGATCGGCGCGTACCCGCCGTCGCCGCTGGCCGCGTTGCGGGAGACGCTCACCGCGGTGCGCGGGCTGCTCCGCGGTGAGGAGATTTCCTTGGCGGGCAAGCACGTCCGGCTCGACGGGGTGCGGCTGGAGTTTCCGCCGGAGGTGGTGCCGCCGGTGCTGAGCGGGGTGCGCGGGCCGCGTTCGCTGGCGGTGTCCGGTGCCGCGGCCGACGGCACCATCCTGGCCGAGCCGTCGAGCCCGGAGTACGTGCGGGCGGCGCTGGCCAGCATCGCCGAAGGCGCGGGCGAGCCCGGTGCGCCGGACCGGCATTCGATCGTGGCGTACAACTGGTTCGCCATGGATTCCGATCCCGCGCGGGCGCGGGCCAGGGTGCGGCCGTGGGTGGTCGGCTGCCTGCGGGCGTCGACCGCGCCGCACATCCGGCCGCTGCCGTTCGCCGGGGACCTGCTGTCGCTGATCGAGCAGAAGGCCGACCTGGCCGCGGAACTGCCGCCGGAATGGGTGGACCGGCTCAGCGTTTCCGGGGACCTGACCCGGTGCGTGGAGCAGGTGCGCGCGCTGCACGGGGCCGGTGCGGAGTCGGTGGTGCTGATCCCGGTCGGCGACGAGGAGCAGGCGGTGGCCGCGGCGGGCGAGGTCGCGGCGGCGGCCCGGTCATGAGCGGCAGCGGCATGCCCGCCGACGAGGTGCTCGCGGCCAGGCAGAAGCTGGTGCTGGACCACTTCGAGGACGAGGTGGCGCAGGACTGGGACGCCACCCTGGCCACCTTCCCGCACCCGCACTACGAACTGATCGCCACGATGACCGTGCACGACGGCGACCAGGCCGTGCGCGACTACTACCGCGCCACCCGGGTCGCCTTCCCCGACCAGCGGCACGAGCTGATCGCGCTGCGGCACAGCGCGGACGCGGTGATCGTGGAGTTCTGGCTGCTGGGCACGCACCTCGGCCCGTTCGGCGGCCTGCCGGCCACCGGCTCGGCGTTCCGCGTGCGCATGACCGCCTACTTCCTGTTCGACGCCGAGGAAAACCTGATCAGCGAACGCATCTACTTCGATTCGCTGTCCATGCTGAAACAACTCATCGGCGGCATCGACAAGCGGAAGCCGAAGAACTGGCCGCTCCTCCTCCGCTTCGCCCGCGGCTTGCTGACCCTCACCAGCGCCCCACCGGACCCGCGCCTGACGGACACCGTCCCTCCGACCCTGCCCACCCTCTAACCCTTACGGCCCTTCCCCTCCGCGAGCTCGGGCTCGACACCCACGACGCTGGTTTTCGCACCCGCACCGCCGGATTCCACCCTTCCGGCAACTGCCACATCAACCCGCAACTGGGGCGCGAGGACAGCAACCCACCATTGAGTCGCGGTACCGGAACCCGCCACCAAGACACAGCAATAGCAAGCCACTACCAAATTCCGGCGACAGGAACCCTCCACCAAGACCCGGCGACAGCAAGCCACTACCAAATTCCGGCGACAGGGGGCCTCCACCAAGACCCGGCGGCAGCAAAACTCATCACCAAGACCCAGCGACAGCAAAACTCGCCACCAAGCCGCGCAACAGCAAAATTCATCACCAAGCCGCGGCGATAGCAAACCGATCCACCCACCCATTAAAGCGCAGCGACAGCAGATCCGCCCTTGGGGCCCGGCGACAGCAAACCCACCACCGAGGCGCGGCGACAGCGAGCCAACAAAGCGCGGCGACAGCGAGCCCGCCCCAATACTCCAGCCGTACTTCGTGATCCGGGCTGGCGGAAGACGGGCGCGGCCGCCAGTTGATACTGTCCCGGGCGGCGCGGAACGCCGCTTCAGGCTGCTCTGAAGGGGCTCGACAGCAAATCGCATCCCATGCGACCGTCCTATCGTGAAAACTGGGCACAGGAAAAGGGCGGCCATCGTCGCCGGACTGGTCAGCATCGCCGGCCTGCTCGGCTCGGGCAGCGCCTCAGCCGCGCCACAGCCCGATACCGCGACGGGCAAATACTGCGTGACCACACTCAAGAAGCTCAAGCCGGGCGAGACGGCATCCGAAGTTGTTTCTCGCGAGTGTGGTAACGACCCCGCCATTGCCACGAGCGCGGCGAGTGCCCAAAACGTTCTCGTCACACTGTATACAGACAATGACTACAAAGGCCACTGGGAGATCTACTACGGGCAGGACGGACCCTGTGACCAAAGCGGCTACGGCATCAACTCGGTCGGCTTCGCAATGGAAAACGTGACTTCGTCACTCATCACCCAGTCGTGGTGCAACGACGTGACGTTGTACAACTGGGTCGGGCGTGACCCGGGCGGTGGCATCTACCGGCTGAGGAGTCTTGGCACCCAGATCTCCGGCTGGGAAGCACTGCCGGGATTCAACGACGCGACCTCCTCGCTCCACCTCTCCCGGTACTGACCGGAGTTCCGGCCGGCGAAAGTTCGACCGCGGTCTTGAGTTGCAGGTCAGCGAGATCCACCCGGCAGTTGCGGGCCCGGGTTTCGTTCGGTGTGCTGGTCAAGCCCGGCGAAGCGTTTGCCGGTCCGGAACGACTCCTCGACTGTCCACCCGCGGCCCGCGACCCGGGCGTTCTCGATGCACCCCGCGGTGCCGGTGGTACCGAGGTGTTCGCGGCGACAGCAGTCCGCCACCGGGGGCGCGCAGCAGAAAACCCCGCCACCGCGCCCCCGCTCACACCGGACAAGCCGGCCGGTTCCCCGGCTCCGGATCCGGCCAGTACCCATACGCGGACCGGACCGGGCTCAGCAACGCGGCGGAGCAGCCTCGCGCGCGGACGGTGGCATCCGAGTAGCTCCGGCCCAGTTCCAGCCCGCCGATGTTCTCCAGTTGTGCCACCGGCTCGTCGAAGTAGACGTGCTCGCGGCCCTTCGGCTCCAAGCATCCCGAAGGCACAAAAGACCACACACCGTAGCTCTGCCCCGCCGGTGGAGCGCTGACCAGCGCGACCGAACCATCGACCGTCACATACCGGTAGCTCACCTTCGTCAGGTCCAGCTGCACCCGCTGCCCCGCGTCCACCACATCGGGACCGTCGCCGATCCGGGTGTAGTTCAGCGACGGCGTGCACTCCGGTGAAGCCGGCAACCGCACCCCGGTGCCGAAGGTGATCCGCCGCCAGCCCGTGCTGCCGTCCACGGTGACCTTGCGGACCGAGTGGAACGGCGCGTTGATCGCCCCCACCCAGTCCCGCCAACGATCGGTGTCGGTGCCGCAGCGCTCCGGCACCCCCGCCAGGCCACCCGGCCTGCTCGCCTTGGCCAGGTGACCGCGCAGCACCCAGCCGACCGGCGTGGCCATCGCGTGGGCCGCCTCCACCCGGATCCGGACCCACTCGCCGCAGTACGCGGTGAGCACCACCGGGTCCCGGTCGCGGGCGTTCGCCAGCACCAGCCTGCCCGGGTACTCGCGGACGGTGGCCCGGTCGCCGGAAATGGTGTCGGCGACCGCGGTCGCCCCGCCCGCCGCCGGCACGAGCGCCCCCGCCGCGACCAGCGCGGCGAGCACCACGATCAGCTTCCTCACTGCTCCTCCTTTCCTCGGTGCGCCGCAGCGAACCAGGGCGGCGGCGGCCCGCGGCGGGAAACTGCACGCCTGGCACAGCGCGCTGCACCGGCGGAACGAGCCCGCCACCTGGCGGGGCATTCCCGCCGCGTGGCTGGGCGGCCACCACCGAAGATGGCGGCAGGACCCCACCCGGAGGAGACCAGATGACCACCACCCCGCCGCCGTTCGACGTCGAACTGGCCGCCGCGCTGGAAGTGCTCAAGGAGCAGATGCCGGACCGGTTCGGCGAATTGGACATCGCCGCCCGGCGAGCCGAGTACGCCGAGCGCGAGCTGACCGACCTACTTCGACCGGCTGGTCGAGTCGCGGGCCGGGCTGGCGCCGATCGTGCGCGGCGCCGCCGTGCTCGCCGGGTGCGTGGCGCGGCTGTCCGTGCCGGAGCGCCGCGTGCGCATCCGCGTCGATCCGGACGGGGCGGCGGCTCGGCCCCGGAGGCGGCCTGGCCGCACGCCGGGCTCCGGTCCGGTGGCCAGCTTTGGCTGGAGCGCCCCGGCCCGGCCGGGCCGGTCGGGGCGATGGTGCTGGAACGGGCCGTCTCGGCCGTGCACGGCGTGCTGGACCGCACGGCCGAACGCGAGCCGCGTGAGGTGGTGCTGGACACCACCGCACCGGCGGGAACGCGGCTCCGCGCGGCCCGGCGGCTCGGTCTCGGCGAGACGGCCAGGGTGGTCGCGCTGGACGCCGGCCGGGTGCGCGTCGAATCGCCCGCGACGCCGATCCCCGAGGAGCAGCGGCAGGGCGTCGGCCCGGTGGTGCCGGTGCTGGAGCTGCCCTCGTCGTGGCAGGCGGCCCGGACCGCGCTCCGCTTCGCCGCCACCGAACCGGATCCGGGACCGCGGGTGGTGCACGCGGAGGAACTGGGCGGGCTGGCCGTGCTGGCCTCCGCCGTCGGGCCCGGCACCGGACCGTCGCCGGACGTGGTGGTGGCGCTCGACCGCGCCGGGGCGAGCGCGCCGTGGGTGCTGCCGACGCTGGCCGCCGTGGCCGCCAGTCCGAGCCTGCGCACCGCGGCCACCACGCTGGTGGTACACCATTCCACGTTGCAGGAACGGCTCGCGCACAGCGAGCACCTGCTCGGCCGGCCGGTCCGGGAACCACCGGGACGGCTGCGCCCGCACCTGGCGATCGCGCTTTGGCGCCTGCACCGCAACCCGGAGTGACCGTGACCGAACTGCTCACCGCCCACACCGCCGACCTCGGCAGCACCACGCTGACCAGCGTGCGTGAACTGCTCGACGAGGTCTTCGAGGGGGATTTCAGCGACGAGGACTGGGACCACTCGCTCGGCGGGGTGCACGTGCTGCTCACCGAGGGTGGCGAGCTGATCGGCCACGGCTCGATCGTGCGGCGGCAGCTCACCCACGGCGGCCGGGCGCTGCGCGCGGGCTACGTCGAAGGGGTCGCCGTCCGCGCCGACCGCCGGCGGCGCGGTCACGCGGGCCGGATCATGGCCGAACTGGAGCGCATCTCCCGCAACGCCTACGAACTGGGCGCGCTGAGCGCCAGCGACGAGGGTGCCGCCTTCTACGCCCGGCGCGGCTGGCTGCGCTGGCAGGGCCCGACCTCGGTCCTTTCGCCTTCGGGCGTGCTGCGCACCGAAGAAGACGACGACTCGGTCTTCGTCCTGCCCGGCAGCGCGCCGCTGGACCGCACCGGCGAGCTGAGCTGCGACTGGCGCGGCGGCGACGTCTGGTAGTCGTCCACTGTGGACTAATCCACCCCGTAGCGGCCGCGGGCCGTCGGCACAACCCACTTGCGTCGGCAAGTCACCAACCCAGCTGGAATTCCGGCATCTCTTGACCGTGCGTACCACCGGGCGTATGGTCTAGACCACATTGAGCGGAAGGCCCGCGAAGACTCCTCCCCACCAACGGATTTCCAGGAGCTGACATGACCGCCAAGAGGAAACTGCTCGCCGCCGTCCTGGGTGCCGCCGTCACCCCGATCGCGCTGGTGGCCATTCCGGCCGGCACGGCCAGCGCCCACGGTTACGTGAACTCCCCGGCCAGCCGCCAGGCGCAGTGCGCGAAGGGCGTGGTCCAGTGCGGTGCGATCAAGTACGAGCCGCAGAGCGTCGAGGGCCCCAAGGGGCTGCGCCAGTGCAACGGCGGCGTGCCGGCGTTCGCCGAGCTGAACGACAACAGCAAGCCGTGGGTGGCCGCCCCGGTCGGCCGGACGGTGAACTTCACCTGGACCTTCACCGCGCGGCACCGGACCTCGAACTACGAGTACTACGTCGGCGGGCAGAAGGTCGCCGACATCAGCGGTAACAACCAGCAGCCGCCCGCCACGGTCACCCACCAGGTGAACCTGCCCTCCAGCGGCCGCCAGACCGTGCTGGCCATCTGGAACGTCGCGGACACCCCGAACGCCTTCTACGCCTGCATCGACCTGCAGGTCAGCTGAGCGGCGGTGGACGAGGGGGTGACCGGGCTCCCGGTCACCCCCTCGCTGGCTCGTGGTCGCCCTTCCAGGCGGGTGGGGTGCCGCCGCCGAACGGGCGGCCGCCAAGGACCTCCCGGCCGTGCGGGGTGGTCCAGCCGGACAGGTCCGGCCCGGCGGGCACGATCCCGCTGGGATTGATGTTGTCGTGCACCACGTAGTAGTGCCGCTTGATGTGGTCGAAGTCGACGGTGTCGCCGAAGCCCGGCGTCTGGAACAGGTCGCGCGTGTAGGCCCACAGCACCGGCATCTCGGTGAGCTTGAGCAGGTTGCACTTGAAGTGGCCGTGGTAGACCGCGTCGAAGCGGACCAGGGTGACGAACAGCCGGATGTCGGCCTCGGTGATCGTGTCGCCGACCAGGTAGCGGCGGTTCGCCAGCCGCTGGGACAGCTCGTCGAGCCGGTCGAACAGGCGGGTGAAGCGCCGGTCGTAGGCGGACTGGTCGCGGGTGAAGCCGATGGCGTAGACGCCGTTGTTGATGTCGCGGAAGACCACCTCGTTGACCGCGTCGATCTCGTCGCGCAGGTGCTCGGGGTACAGCTCGGGAGCGCCTTCGCGGTGGTAGGCCGTCCATTCGGTGGACAGGTCGAGGGTGATCTGCGGGTAATCGTTGGAAACCAGCTTGCCGCTGGGCACGTCGACCAGCGCGGGCACGCTCACGCCGCCGTCGTATTCGGGCTCGGCGGCGTGGTAGGCCTCGGCAAGGAAGCGGATGCCGAGCACCGGGTCGCGGCCGTCCGGGTCGAGGGTGAACCGCCAGCTGCGCTCGTCCTGGATCGGGTCCACCACGGCCATCGAGATGGCGTCTTCGAGGCCGAGCAGCCGCCGCACGATGATCGCGCGGCTGGCCCACGGGCACGCGCGGCTGACCACCAGCCGGTACCGCCCCGGCTCCACCGGCCACGGCGACGACCCGTCGGCCAGTGCCCGCCCCCGGAAGTGGTTCGGGGCCCGCTTGAACTCCTCTGCCATGGGCCCACCCTAACTCGGTCCCGCTCCCCTCGGTCCGGGCCGCTAGTGGATCGAGGCCGGTGTGGCGCGGTGGCCCTCTTCTTGGTGGTCCGCGCCTTGTTCTTCGGCGCCTCCGCCTTGTCCGGGGTCTTCGCCGGCTTGTGGCTGGCCGTCGGTGACGGCCCCGGCGACGGTGACGGCGTCGGCGAGGGCTTCAGCGCGGGCTTGGGCTTGGTCAGCCGCGAGTGGCTCCGCCGACGCCGCCACCGGCTCGGCAGCCGCGGCCAGCACCGGCTGAGCAACCACGGCAGCCACTGGCTGCGCGGCAGCCGCGATCGCCGGGGTGGCGAGGGAGCCGATCGGCTCGGTCGGGTCGCCGAGCAGGTCCGGAGGCAGGGCCAGCGGGAGGCCCGGTCACGCACCGGCGCCAGCCGGTCCGGCGGGACCGGCACCGGCACCGGCACCGGGGCGGGGGCCGGCTCACCGGGCGACTCACCCGGCAGCAGCTCACCCGGCTCGTCCGGCAGCAGTTCCTCCGAAGGCAGCTCCCCCGGGAGGTAGCCCTGGTCGGCCAGGTAGTCGTCGAGCAGGGCATTGAACTCGTCCGGCAGGGCGGTTCCGGCGGCCAGCGCGGGCGGGCGGTCGTCCTGCGCCGGTGCGGTGATCGTGGCCGGCGCCGCCGCAGCCGGGTCAGCTGAGGTCGTGGCATCGTTGCCCTTTCCGCGTCGCGGCCCGTCGGCCGCACTGCGAACCAACCCTCCGCACCCGGCCCACCAGGGAAAACGGTGTTCGGGACAGATCGGGACAGCGCTCGGGCGTTCCGGTGGGCGGAAGGGCCGCCTCCCCACCGGGGCGCGGTGGGCGGATGATCGGCGCCGTGGCACTACTCGACGAAGCGAAATGGCAGGGCCGGGTCTTCACCGGCGGCTGGGACACCACCGGCGCCGACGGCCCGGTGATCGAACCGGCGACGGGCGCCGAACTCGGCAGGCACGGGCTGGCCGATCCGGCGGTGATCGCCCGGTCCGCCGAACGGGCCGCGCGGGCGCAGCGGGACTGGGCGGCCCGGCCGTTCCAGGAGCGGGCCGCGGTGCTGCGGCGCGCCGGGCAGTTGTGGGAGGAGCACGCCGGCGAACTGCGTGGCTGGCTGGTCCGCGAAGCGGGCAGCGTGCCCGGCAAGGCCGACTTCGAACTGCACGTCGCGGCGCAGGAATGCTACGAAGCCGCGGCGCTGCCCTCCCGCCCGCTCGGCGAGCTGCTGCCCAGCGAGGCGCCGCGGACCAGCATGGTGCGCCGCGTGCCCGCGGGGGTGGTCGGCGTCATCGCGCCGTTCAACGCCCCGCTGATCCTGTCCATCCGCTCGGTCGCGCCCGCGCTGGCGCTCGGCAACGCCGTCGTGCTCAAGCCCGACCCCCGCACGGCGGTGTGCGGCGGGTTCGCGCTCGCGGCGGTCTTCGAGGAAGCCGGGCTGCCCGCGGGCGTGCTGCACGTGCTGCCCGGCGACGCCGCCGCCGGGGCCGCGCTGGTCGAGGACCCGCACGTCCGGGTCATCTCGTTCACCGGCTCGACCGGCGCCGGGCGCGCGGTCGGTGAACTGGCCGGGCGCCACCTCAAGCGCGCCCACCTCGAACTCGGCGGCAACTCCGCGCTGCTGGTGCTCGCCGACGCCGACCTCGACCACTGCATCAGCGCCGCGGCCTGGGGTTCCTTCTTCCACCAGGGCCAGATCTGCATGACCACCGGCCGTCACCTGGTGCACGAGTCGATCTACGACGAGTACGTGGCACGCCTGGCCGAGAAGGCGGACGGCCTGCCGGTGGGCGATCCGGCGATCGAGCAGGTGGCGCTGGGCCCGATCATCGACGGCGGGCAGCGCGACAAGATCCACCGGCTGGTCCAGGCCAGTGTGCACAGCGGCGCCCGGCTGGCCGCCGGTGGCACCTACGAGGAGCTGTTCTACCGGCCGACGGTGCTCGCCGACGCCGGGCCGTCGGTGCCCGCCTACGCGCAGGAGGTGTTCGGCCCGGTCGCGCCGGTCGCCCGGTTCGGCAGCGACGACGAGGCCGTGGCACTGGCCGCCGCCAGCGAATACGGCCTGTCGCTGGGCATCGTCACCCCGGACGTGGCGAAGGGGCTGGCGCTGGCCGACCGCATCCCGACCGGGATCGCGCACATCAACGACCAGACGGTCAACGACGAGGCGCACGCCCCGTTCGGCGGGGTGCTCGCCTCCGGCACCGGCTCCCGGTTCGGCGGCGCGGCGGCCAACATCGAGGCGTTCACCGAGACCCGCTGGGTCACCCTGCGCGGGGACGTGGCGGGGTATCCCTTCTGAGCGCCGCCGAGAGCGCACCGGCGGCGGCCTGGACCGCGGTTCCGCAGCGGTCCAGGTCCAGCCGCCGGGTGTGCCCGGTGACCGACACCGCGGCGACCACCTCGCCCCGCGTGCCGTGCACCGGCGCGGCGACCGCGGTGACGCCCGGCTCGGCTTCCTCCAGGTTGATCGCGAGCCCGCGTTCCCTGGTGCGCTCCAGGTCCTTGTGCAGCAGGCCGGGCAGCACGATGGTGCGCGGGGTCAGCCGCGCCAGGCCGGCGTCGACCGCGCGCCGGAGCCGCTCGCGCCCGCCCCAGGCGAGGAACACCTTGCCGGTGGCGGTGCAGTGCGCGGGCATCCGGCCGCCCACCCTGGACCGGATCACCATCGACTCGCTGCCGGACAGCTTCTCCACGAACAGCGTGCACACGTCGTCGGGCACGGCGAGGTGCACGTTCTCCCGGCTGGACCGCTGCAGCCCTTCGAGGAAGGGCAGGGCGGTTTCACGCAGCACCCGGTAGCGCGGCACCAGCTGGCCGAGGCGGAACAGCTTCGCCGCCAGCCGGTACCCGCCGCGGCCGGTGCGTTCGAGCGCACCCCAGTCGACCAGCTCGCCGAGCAGGCGGTGGGCGGTCGGCTTGGGCAGGCCGCTGCGGGCCGCCAGCTCGCCGAGGCTCAGCTCGGGTTCACCCGGGGTGAACGCGTCGAGCAGGGACAGGCCACGCGCCAGCACCGACTTCGGTGCCGGTGCGGATTCGCTGCTCATCCGGGTGATGCTGCTCGGTACCGCCCACCCGGGCAAGCGATCGTTCCATTCAGCGGGACGACTGGACGGGCGGCAGGTGCACGCTGAGCACCGCCGACCGCCCGCCGCCGACCGCCGCCAGCGCTTCGGCCAGCGCCGTCTTCAGCTCGTCGGGCTGCCGGACGGTGCGGCCCCAGGCACCACCGGCGGCGGTGGCGATGCCGGGCAGGTCGGCCTCCGGCTCGAAGCTGACGTTGAAGTCGTCGCGTTCGGCGGCCACACCCCCGGGGTGCACGCCGAGGGTGGACAGCTTCGGCGACTTCCAGCCGCGGTTGTCCAGCACGACGGTCAGCGTGGGCGTGCCGTAGCGCCGGGCCACCCACTGCGCCGACGACGGCACGCCGAACAGGTAACTGCCGTCCCCGACCACCGAGACCACCGTGCGGTCCGGTTCGGCCAGCTTCGCCCCGATCGCCGCGCCCGCGTGCCAGCCGAGCGAGCCGCCGCCCGAGCCGATCAGCGAACCCGGCCGGGTGCGCCGCAGGTGCCTGCCGACCGCCTGGTAGCTGGAGATGGCCTCGGTGAGCACCAGGGTGTCCTCGTCGATCGCGTCCCGCAGGCAGGCCAGCAGGTATTCGGGGGTGATCACCTCGCCGTCCGGCCGCTCCAGCGCGGCGTACTCGGCGGTGCGGCGGTGGTGTTCGGCGGTGACGCGCGCCAGCCGGCCGGGGTCCGGGCGGTGCTCGATCCGTTCGAGGAGCTGGGTGAGCGCGGTGCGCGGATCGGCGCGCGCGAAGAGTTCCGCGGGTACCGACCACAGCGGCATCTGCTCCTTGAGCGGGTCGACGTCGACGACGAAGAGGCGCGCGCCCGCCCGCGGCCGGTTGCTGACCGGGATCCACGGCACGTCGCTGCCCAGCACCAGCACCACGTCGGCGGCGGTGAGCACCGGGTCGGGTTCGGTGGTGTTCCACTGGAAGCCCAGGTGCAGCGGGTGGTCGGCGGGGAAGTTCAGCCGCATCGGCACCGATTCGAGCACCGGCATCGCCAGCCGTTCGCACAGCTCCACCAGCACCGGCACGGCCTCGGGGTCCCGGCCGAGGTAGGAGGTGACCACGAGCGGGTTCTCCGCCCGGCGCAGGGCGTCGGCGAGCTGGCCGGCGGTGCCCGGCGCCAGCGCGGCCGGGGCGATCGGCACCACGTGCGGCGGGGCCTGGTCCGGCACCTCCGCCTCCATCACCTCCCGCGCGCCGACCAGGTAGACCGGCCCGGCGGGCTCGCTGTGCGCGATCTGCAGCGCGCGCCCGACCAGGGCCTTGACGTTGTGCCCGGTGCGGATCTCGTTGTCGTACTTGGTGTACCCGCGCACGATGCCGCGCTGGTCGTGCACGTCCTGGATCCACTGGATGAACTCGTTGCGGCTGCCGGTCAGCTCCCCTTCCTGGGTGAACGGCGAGGCACCGGCGAACAGCAGCACCGGCACCCGGCCCTTGGCCGCGTTGTGCAGCATGCCGCCGATGTTCTGGGTGCCGCAGTCCACGTGCACCAGCACCGCCTGAGCCCGCCCGGTGACCTGCGCGTAGCCCTGGGCGGCGGAGAACGCGACGCTCTCGTGCGGGCAGATGACCAGTTCGGGCAGGGTGTCCGCCCGGCCTTCGGCCCTGGCTCGCGCGTACGCCTCGACGATGCCGGGGTGGTCGCTGCCGAGGTTGGCGAAGACGTACTCGACGCCGCCTTCGCGCAGGGCTTCCAGGAACGCCCGGCTGGTCGTGGTCGTCATGTGCGCACCTCCGGTCGCCGCCTGCCGGGGAAGGCCCGTGCGGTCAGTTCGTCGTACGGCGTGCCGCGCGCGGCGGCGTTGTTCCTCCCGGCGAGGCTGCCCAGCCAGGCGGCCAGGAATCCGGCGGGCACCGAGACCAGCGCCGGGACCGAGAGCGGGAACAGGTGGTCCTCCCCCAGCACGTCGGGGCCGAGCAGCACCAGCCCGACCGAGACCAGCAGCCCGCCGAGCAGGCCGCAGGTGGCGCCGACGCGGTTGAACCCGCGCCAGTAGATGGTCAGCAGCAGCACCGGCATGGTGGTGCTGGCGGCGATCGCGAACGCCACGGTGCCGAGGAAGGCGACGTTCATCGTGCGCGCGCCCAGTGCCAGCACGATGGCCACCGCCGGCACCGCGAGCCCGGCGAGCCTGCCGACCAGCAGCTGCTGCCGGGCGGTGACGTCGCCGCGTTTGAGCACGGTGCTGTAGAGGTCGTGCGCCACCGCGCCGGAGGAGGCGATGGCCAGCCCGGCGAGCACCGCGAGAATGGTCGCCATCACCACGCCGACCACGACGGCGAACACCAGTTCACCGCCGACCACCTCCGCCAGCCGGGGCGCGGCCAGGTTGCCCGCCTTGTTGTCGGCGATGATCCGGTCCCGCCCGACCTCGTTGAGCGCGGCGTAACCGAACACCGGCAGGGCGAGGAAGAACAGGGCGAAGATCCACATCGCCACCTGCGCGGACCGGCGGGCGGCCTTCGCGTCGCGAACGGTCAGGAAGCGCACCATCACGTGCGGCAGGCCCATGATGCCCAAGGCCATGGCCAGGTTCATCGAGACGTTGTCGAAGGCCGTGGCGGTGTCGTCGTGACGCGGCAGGATGACCGCGTCGCCGTGCGTTTCGCGGGCTTCGGACAACGCGCCGAGCGGGTTGCCGCCCGTCCGCACCGCGATCAGCACCAGCAGGCCGAGCACCGTGGCGATCAGCAGGATCGCCTTGAACACCTGGATGTAGGTGGTGCCGACCATGCCGCCGAGCACGGTGTAGAGCGTCATCAGCAGCCCGATCACCACCACCGCCAGCGGGAAGTCGAGCCCGAGCAGCAGTTGCGCCAGCACCCCCGCGCCGACGAACTGGATCACCATGTAGACCACGCTCAGCACCAGCGAGGCACCGGCCAGCACGGCCCGCAGCAGGCGCCCGTCGAACCGCGCCGCCACCGCGTCGGCCAGGGTGAACCGGCCGAGGTTGCGCAGCGGTTCGGCGATCACCAGCAGCACCAGCAGGTAGGCGATCGGAATGCCGAGCGCGAGGTAGAACCCGTTGAACCCGGTCAGCGCGACCGCGCCGGTGATGCCGAGGAACGACGCGGCCGAGAGCTGGTCACCGGCCAGCGCCAGGCCGTTCTGCCAGCCGCCGACCCGGCGGCCGGCGATGTAGTGGTCGTCGGTGCTCTTGTTGCGCCGGGCCGCGTAACTGGTCAGGCCGAGGGTGACCGCGACGATCGCGGCCACCACGAGCACCGCGGACCCGTTCACCGGTCCTCCCAGCGGTCGGCCCACCGGCCGTAGAGCCAGGCCAGGCCGAGCGGGAACACGATGGCGAACGCGCCGGCCGCGTAACCGGCGCCGATCGGGCCGAACCAGCCGTCGAAGAGCGGGGTGAACGAGGTCAGCACCGGGATGGTGAGGAAGACCGCGAGCGCGCTCGAGCCGCCGATCAAGGCGATCCTCTTGCGCACGGTGAACTCGGTTCGCGGCATGGCCACCCTCCTCCGGAGACCGGCCGATGATCACGCCGGGGAGCTCACCGCGGCAACCACGGCGTTCCGTTCCCCGGAACCGGTGTTCAGGTGGTGAACAGCCAGAGGTGCACCACCGGGTGCTCCGGTGCGCTGCGGTCGACCAGGACCTCCCTGGTCACCTTCGCCGGGCGCGCCCGCCCGGCGGGCAGCACGTCCTGCGCGGAAGCGATTTCGGTGCCGGAGTCCGGGTCGAAGCCCGGCACCGGCGGCAGGAACACCCGGCGGCCGGGCTCGAGTGGCGTGGTGAACCCGGACCCGGTGAGCAGACTGTCCACTGTGTCCGGTTCGACCGCGACGGTGAGCGCGTAGAGCTGGTCGATGCCGCGTTCGTCGCGCACCCCGAGCACCTCGGCGCCGGGCGGCAGCACGATGCCGCCGAAGTCCAGTGCGGCGGTGGGCGTGCTCATGGTTCCTCCTGGGACGGGCACGGGTTAGCGGCGGACGTCCAGGCGGGTGCCGTCGCGGTTGTCGGGGCTCTGCGGCAGCACCACCTGGGAGCCCGCGCCCGGCACCGTACCGGAGTAGTGCCGCGGGTCGGTGGAGCCGGAGATGTTGTACTCCTGCGCCAGCCCGGAGCGGTGCAGTTCGGCCAGTGACGCGTCGGTGACCGTCATCGGGCCGATCTGGGTGGCCTTGCCGCCGTCCCAGTTGTAGCGGTCGAACACGTGCGCGTGGTAGTCCATCTCGATGGTCGGGGCGCCGCCGGGCACCGCGGGCGGGTGCACGGTGGCCACGCCGGTGACCGAGTACTGGATGCCGCCCATGGCGTAGTACCAGTTCTTGCTCTCCGCCGGGCCGAGGTAGTGCCCGTGCCAGCCGGAGTCGAAGGGCACCGGGGTGCCGTAGTTGCCGGTGCGGGCGGCTTCGGCGGCGAGCTGGCGCATCTGCTCGGTGACCGTCCGGTCGACCACCCCGCGGAACGAGGGCACGTCGCGGCTGATCTGGTCGGCGTCCACGGTGACCGGGGTGCCGGTGTTGTCCAGGAAGTGCTTGAGGTGGCTGCTGGCGTTGGTCCAGCCGATGCCGTCGGCCACGTCGGCACCGGCGTACGCGGCCTGCCAGGTGGCCTGGTCGGCCAGGGACGGCTGCTGCGAGGCGTGCGGCCCGGCACCGGGATCGGTGGGCGGCTGCGGTGGCGGGCCGGGCAGCTGCGTGCCGCTGCCGCCCTGGGTGCCGCCGGTGTCCGGGCCGCCGCCGTAACCGCGGGCGGTGGCGTCGTCGGCGGCGGTGTAGCCGTCCGCGGCGAGCCGGACGTACTCGCTGAGCTGGCCGATCAGCTCGGTGAACCGGCTGAGCGCACCGGTCAGCTGCTGCTGCAGCGAGGCGCTGGCGCTGCCGACCGGGCTGCCGATGGCGGCGAAGGAGGCGATGTCGATGCCCAGCGAGCCGAGGTCACGGGCCGAGGAGACCGCCGTCGCGTTGAGGTCCTCCATCGACCGGACCACCGATCTCGCGGCCTCCGGCTCCACCCGGAACGCACCCGTCATCACGCCTCCTCGCTCGGGAACTCCCCGCCGACGAGCTTTCCCGGGTGGTTCCCCACGCCACACGGCCGAATTACCCACCGGCGAGCGGGCATTCCGGCCGATACCGCCATGCGGCTGCTCCCCGGCCGGACCGGTGACGCGGTGCCCGGGCGGCGGGGAGGCCGGTCGTGCGGTGCACTCGTCCGCCACTGCCCGCCGTGCTCGCAGCCCTGGCCGTGCTGCTGACCGCCGCCCGTGACGAGGAGGTGCGCGGCCCCGGCTCACCGCCGAGCGCCGAACCGGGTCCCGGCGGTGCTCGCCGCCGTGCTGCACCGCCGCTGCCTCCGGACCGCCGCGCGCGCCGGGCACCCGGTGTTCCGTGCCGCGCTGACCGCCGCTTTCCTCGCCGGTTCCGCGCTGCTCGCGCTGGCCGTGGCGGGCACCCTCACTCAGCTCGTCACCGGGGTGGCCACGCAGCCGGCCGCGCGCCCGCCGGTGACGCCCCACGGCGTGGAACGGCTGGGCATCGCCGGACCCGGGTGGTCGCCGACCCGATCACCCAGCCCGGAAGGACGACCACCTGCTGATCCCGGCGCGGTGGCAGAAGTGGCGGGACAGCGTCCACGTCGTCCCGGCCGGTGACGTGCGCCTCGACAGCACAGGCCGATAACCCCGCCGCCGGCGCGCGGCGGGCGCACTACGCTCGCCGCATGGCCACCTGGGGGCGGGCCCCGCGCTGCTGATCGCCGCGGGAACACTGGTGCTGCACGGAGCTGCGCGACGGCGTACGGCTACCACCGCGACGAACTGTACTTCCTGGCCGAGTCGGCCCGGCTCGACTGGGCCTTCGCCAGCGAGCCGCCGTTCACCCCGCTGCTGGCGCGGGTGTCCACCACGCTGTTCGGTGATTCGCTGCTGGGCCTGCGGTTGTGGCCCGCGCTCGCCGGGGCCGCCGTGGTGCTGATCGGCACGCTGATCACCCGCGACCTCGGCGGTGGCGGGCGGGCGCAGGTGATCGCCGGGCTGGCGGCGGGCACCGCCACGGTTTCGCTGTCGATGTTCCACCTGTTCGGTCCCAGCGCCTTCGACCAGCTCGCCTGGGCCGGGTGCCTGTGGCTGCTGCTGCGGCTGGTGCGCGGGGCCGATCCCCGGTGGTGGCTGGGCTTCGGCCTGCTCGCCGGGCTCGGGTTCCAGAACAAGCAGACACTGGCGCTGCTCGGCCTCGCGCTGCCGGTGGCGCTGCTGCTGACCCCGGCCCAGCGGCGGCACGCGGCCACGCCGTGGCCGTGGCTCGGCGCGCTGCTCGCGCTGGCGATCGCCGCACCGGTGCTGGCCTGGCAGGCCGCGCACGACTGGCCGATGCTCGCGGTCTCGGCTTCCATCCGCGAGGACGAAGGCGGCCTGGCGGGCGCGGCGCTGTTCCTGCCGATGCAGTTCGTCACGATGAACCCGCTGCTGGCGCCGGTGTGGCTGGCCGGGCTGTGGTGGCTGTTCCGCACGGCGGAGTTCCGCCTGTTCGGCTGGCTGCACGTGGTGCTGCTGGTGCTGGTGGTGGCCGTCGGCGGGAAGCACTACTACCTGGCGCCGATGTACGTGGTGCTCTTCGCCGCGGGCGGGGTGGCGGCCGAGCGCTGGTCGCGGCGGCGGGCGGCGGTTCCGGTCGCGGTCGGCCTGGCCGGGCTGCTCGCCCTGCCGATGGCGCTGCCGATCCTGCCCGTGGCAGCACACCGTGACCTGCCCATCACCGGCCTGAACCCGGTGCTCGCCGAAACCATCGGCTGGCCGGAGTTCGTCCGGCAGGTGGCGGCCGTGCGGGACACGCTGCCGCCCGGGACCCCGGCGGTGGTGCTGACCGCCAACTACGGCCAGGCCGGTGCGGTCGAACGGCTCGGCGGCGAGCACCGGCTGGGGCAGCCGGTCAGCGGGCACAACAACTACTGGCTCTGGGGCCCGCCCGCCGACGAGTCCGCCACGGTCATCGCCGTCGGCTTCGACGACGGCCGGGCACTGCGGGAGCGCTTCGCCTCGGTGACCCCGGCGGGCACCATCGACCACGGATTCGGGGTGGCGAACGAGGAACAGGGCAGTCCACTGTGGATCTGCCGGGCCCCGGTCCGGCCGTGGGCGCAGCTGTGGCCGGAGTTCCGGCACTACGAAGCATGAGGTTTTTCGTCTTGACTTCGGTTGCCCGAAGCCTAGAGTCGGTTTTTTCGGGACGACGAGGGGGTTGCCCGTGCACGTGCGTAGCCGACGCCGCTCGATCCGCTTCGACGGCAGGAACGTGATCATCAGCATCGCCATCAAGGATTCGTGGAACTTCCCCGGGGACCAGCGGAACCGCTTCCCGGTCAGCAAGATCACCGGGATCGAGCACCAGCCGCCGACCACCTGGCGCCCGGGGCGGGTGGAGTTCCGCGTGGCGGGCGGCACCAGCGAGGTCGTGAAGAACGTGCCGATGTTCGCCGACAAGCTCAGCCCCTACACCTTCCAGTACTCCGCCGGTCACGCCAAGGAGGTCGCCGAGCTCGTCGACGCGATCAAGCGGGCCAGCGGAAAATAACGGGACACGCGGTGCGGTGCGTCCTACCCTTCGCCGGGTGGACGCACTGCTCAACGTCGTGGACGTGGAGGCGACCTGCTGGCCGGGGCGGCCGCCTGCCGGGCAGGTCGGCGAGATCATCGAGATCGGCCTCACCGTGGTCGACCCCGGCCGGCGCGAACGCGTGGCCAAGCACCGGATCCTGGTGCGACCGCAACGGTCCGCGGTCAGCGGGTTCTGCACCGAGCTGACCGGGCTGACCCAGGACGAAGTGGACGGCGGGGTGCCCTTCACCGAAGCGTGCCGCCAGCTGGCCACCGAGCACGAAGCGGGCGGGCGGCCGTGGGCCAGCTGGGGTGACTACGACCGCAAGCAGTTCGCCCGCCAGTGCGGTCCGGCCGGATATCCCTTCGGAGACCGCCACACCAACGCGAAAGCCGTCTTCGCCGCGGCACACGGCCTGCGGGCCCGGCCGGGGATGGCGCGGGCGCTGGAGTTCGCCGGGCTGCCCCTTGAAGGCAGGCACCATCGCGGCGAGGATGACGCGTGGAACATCGCGGCGCTCGTCCTGCACCTCGCCGGCCGGGGCGACTGGCCCGCCTGAAGAACTGGGGAGAACACCTTGCCGGAAACCACGCTGCTCGCCTGGACCCTCGTCGCCTTCCTCGGGGTGATCACCCCGGGGATCGACACGCTGCTGGTGCTGCGCCACACCCTGCTCGGCGGGCGGCGGGCCGGGTTGCGCGCGATCGCCGGCATCGCGCTCGGCTGCCTGGTGTGGGCCACGGCTTCCCTGGCCGGGCTCACCGCCCTGCTCGCCGCTTCGGAACTGGCGTACCAGGTGGTGCGCATCGCCGGTGCCGCCTACCTGATCTGGCTCGGCGCGTCGGCGCTGTGGAAGACGTTGCCGCGCAACCGGAAACCAGCCGAACCGGTGGACGCCGGAGCGGGCGCGAGCCGGGCGCTGCGGGCCGGGCTGCTGACCAACCTGCTCAACCCGAAGGTCGGCGTGTTCTACGTCAGCCTGCTCCCCCAGTTCCTGCCCACCGGCCCCGGTGCCACCGCCTGGGGTGCCCTGCTGGTGGCCATCCACCTGGTGGTCACCCTGGCCTGGTACCCGCTGCTGGTCTGGAGCGCGGCGAGGGCCCGGCGGCTGCTGCTCCGCGACCGGGTGCGCCGCGTGCTGGACCGGCTGACCGCCACCGTGCTGATCGGGCTGGGCGTCAAACTGGCGACCGAGTCGCGGTAGCGGGTTGCACCTTCTCCCATCCGACCGCGGGCGACTTCCACGACGGCGCCTGCGACCTGCGGCGGTTCCAGGTCATCGACACCGGTGACCAGCTGGTGCTGCGGACGGGCCTGCGCGACCTGACACCGGCCTTCGGCTCCCCGCTCGGCGCGCAGCTGCTCACGGTGTACGCGCACGACCCGGCCGCCGCGGACGCCGCCACCGCACCATTTCCGAGCCGCAACTATTCGGTCGCCGAAGAGGACGCCTGGAGCAGGCGGATCGAGGTGCAGGGCTTCGCCGATCCGTCCTCCGTCGGAGCCGACGGGGTTTCCCCCGGGGCCGCGTTCGGCGCGCCCGGCCCCGGCTGGAAGTTCGCCGTCGTCCTCAGTGGACAGGACGGCAACAGCCCGGACCAGGCGCGCCCGTTCACCACGGCCGCCGGGCCCTGCACCTTCGGCCTGTGCGCCGCGGGGGTGGCGGGCCCGGTGCGCCGCCGATCCGGCCGCGGCACCCAAGGTGCTGGACACGCTCAACCCGGCGGGCACCGAGCAGGGGGTGCTGCTCGACTTCACCCGCGGCCCGGTGCGGCTCCGCGGCGTGCCGGTGGGGTGAGCGCGCGGGTCAGCAGTAGAGGTTGCCGCCCGGGTCGACGCCGAGCACGCCGGCGAAGTTCTGGTACGCGGTGACCCGGCTCTGCACCTGGCCGGGGTTCTTGCCGTCGCACTCCAGCGCGCCGTTGATGCTGCGGATGGTCTCGCCGAAACCGCGGCCGCCGACCATCGCGTCGTGCGGGGTCATCGTGCCGGGGCCGCTCTGGGTGTTCCAGTACCAGAGGCCGGTCCGCCAGGCCACGGCCGCGTCGTTCTGCACCAGGTACGGGTTGCCGAGCAGGTCGATGCCCAGCGCGTCCCCCGCCGCCTTGTAGTTGAAGTTCCAGCTGAGCTGGACCGGGCCGCGGCCGTAGTAGGCGGCCTGCCCGGCGGGGCAGCCGTAGGGCTGGGTGGCGTCGCAGTAGTGCGGGTAGTTGTCCTGGTTCTGCTCCACGATGTGCACCAGGCCACCGGTCTCGTGGTTGACGTTGGCCAGGAAAGCGGCGGCTTCCTGCTTCTTCACCGTGTCGCTGCCGGTGTTGGCGAAGCCGGGGTAGGAGCTCATCGCCGCGGTCAGCCCGCTGTAGGTGTAGAAGGGGTTCCGGTTCGGGAACATCTGGTTGAACTGGGCTTCGCTGACCACGAACGCCGCCGCGCTGACGTCGTCCGGCGGGCCCGCCGAGGCGGCCGGTGGCAGCACCACCGCCAGTGCTCCGGCAACCAGCGACGCCGCGAGCAGGCCGAGTTTGCGGCCGAGGGACCGGCTTCGAGTCGACATAGTGCCTCCATGCCAGGTGGGGACCTGCGGTCGCGGGCCGTCCGCGCACGGACACCGTCCGCGACCTTCCGTGCCCACCGACGGTGGACTAGACCAATGTCCCCGTCAAGGCGGCCGGTGCACCTTGTCCGGTTTTGTCAGAAGATTCCCAACCATGCGGAGATGGTTAACCAACACAGCTGAGCCGCCGCCCGTGTCCCCGGGGCGGAGTCACCGATCCCGGTGACCGGCCCCCACCCGGCGGAACACCTGATCGATTCGGTGGAAAGGAACTGGCAATTTCCCCGGTGCCGGGTGTTCAACGGTTTTGAACACCGCGTTTCCGGTTATCCCCGGAAGCGCCCGTAGCGGAAGGGGAGTCAGCCATGCCAGCCGGTGACCGAAGAACCAGGACCCCGCTGAAGGTGGTCTACCTCGGCGATTCCGCGGCCATGCGCGAACTGGCCGCCTGGGCGGGCCGCCACGGCGTGCTCGCCGCGGACGAGGTGGGTGAGGGTGTCGTCTGCGGCGTGGTCGACCAGGACCGCCTGCACACCGAAGACCCGCTGCTGCACCAGCTGCGGGCCAGGCACCTGCCGTGCCTGACCGTCTCGCGGGGCTGGTGCTTCCTCGCCTCGGCGATCGGCCAGGGCGTGCGCCCGGTCGCCTGAGCCGGAAAAGTCCTCTGTGGACGGGTGGCCGGTCGCCTGGGCTCGGGGCGCGGGTGACGACGGCGGGCGGGCGTTCGCCGAGATCGCCTGCGACGAATCCGGCTCGGAGGGCGAGAAGCTCATCGGCGGCGAGACCGACGTGTTCGCGCACGCCGGGGTGCGGCTGACCACCGGGGCGGCCGCGGACTGCCTCGGGGAGGTCCGCGAGCGCATCCGCTCCCCCGCCCTCGAACACAAGGCGAACCACCTGCTGCGGGCCAAGCACCGCCCGGTGCTGGAATGGCTGCTCGGCACCACCGGGCCGATCCACGGCGTGGCCGCGGTGCACCTGACCGACAAGGCGTTCTACCTCACCGGCCTGCTGGCCGACCTGCTCGGCCACGACCACGCCACGCTGCACGGCGACGGGCCGGCCACCTTCGGCGCCACCGGGTGGACGCGCGTGCTCGGCGCGTTCAACGACCTGCTCCGCACCGGCAACCGGCGGCCCGCCTCCACCGGCTCCCTGGCCGTCCTCGTCTCCGGCACCCCGCTCGCGGAGCCGCTGCGCCGCGCCGACCTGGCCGCCTGGCGGCCCGGTGTGCTGCTCGACCCGCTGCTGCCCGCGCTGGCCGAGACCGTGCGCGGGTTCAGCCACGGCGCGGGGGTTTCGGTGGTCCACGACGAGCAGCCTTCGCTGACCGGCGCGCGGATCGCCCAGGTGCGCCGCCTGCTCGGCGGCATCCCGCTGCGCCTGCGGTTCGCCGACTCGCGTGCCGACCCCCGGGTGCAGGTCGCCGACTTCCTCGCCGGGGTGGCCAGGAAGATCGCGTCCGACGAGTTGCGCGGCCGCGGGGACCCGGAACTGGCCGCGTTGCTCCGGCCGTTCGCCGCGCCTTCCTCCTCCTGGTGGAACGGAGTGCGCCGAGCACCGGGACGTGACCTGGCCGTGGGAGGATGACGCGGTGACTTCCGATCCGATGGCCGCCGACGGCGGGGCGGCCCTGAGCGTGCGCACCGAGCGGCTGGGCACCACGGTGGTCCTGGTGCTGGCGGGGGAGGTCGACCTGCTCACCGCGCCCCGGCTCCGCGAAGCGGGCACCGAGGCGCTGCGGGAGCGGCCCGAGCGCCTGGTGGTGGACCTCACCGACGTCGGATTCCTGGCTTCGGCCGGACTGGAAGCGCTGGTGGCCCTGCAGGAGGAAGCCGGGAGCACGCCGTTGCGCGTGGTCGCGGGCAGCTCGGCCACCCTCCGCCCGCTGGAGATCACCGGCCTGACCCAGGTGCTCGGCATCCACCCCAGCCGGGACGAAGCACTCGGCGACGGTTAACCCCCTTTTGGCCAGGGTATGCCTTTCACGCCGTACCCGTCGCGAGTCGAAGGGGGCACTGGCCCGTGTTCAGCCAGCCGGAAACCGAACTGCACGTCCGCGTTCCCGCGCGTGCCGAGCGCCTACCGGAGATCCGGCGCGAACTGGCCGCGTGGTGCCACCGGGTCGACCTCTCCGACGAGGACACCGAAGCCGTGGTCTGCGCCGCCTACGAGGCGATGGCCAACGTCGTCGACCACGCCTACGACGACGGCACCGGTCCGCTGGACCTCTACGCGGCGTGCCCCCCGGGGCGGGACGAAGCCACCGTGACGATCACCGACGACGGCTGCTGGCGCGCACCCCGTGACCCCCGGCTCACCGGGCGCGGGCGCGGCCTGACGATGATCCGCGCTTTCGCCTGTTCGGTGGAAATCCGCCCGTCCGACCACGGCACCACGGTGCAGATGAGCTGGCCCCGCCGCGCGAGCGGCTGACGAGCCGCGCCGAGCCCCCGCAACCGGCCCCGGCAGCGGTAAGTTGAACCGCGCCCGGGGCGGGCCGGATCGAAGCGGGGTTGGCATGGGTGAGGCGACGGTCGAGGAAACGCGGTCACCGGAGCGGGCCGAGCAGCCGGAGCTGCGGCAGTTGCTGGCCGGGCTGACCGCGGTCCGCGACGGGGATTTCGGGATCCGGCTGCCGGACGACGCGGACGGCCTGCTCGGGGAAATAGCCACCGTCTTCAACGGGATGGTGGACCAGCTCTCCCTGTTCACCTCCGAGGTGACCAGGGTGGCGCGGGAGGTGGGCACCGACGGGCGGCTCGGCGGCCAGGCACAGGTCCCCGGGGTGTCCGGCACCTGGGAGGACCTCACCGATTCGGTGAACGCGATGGCGGGCAACCTGACCACGCAGGTGCGGGACATCGCCCAGGTGGCGACCGCGGTGGCCAGCGGGGACCTGTCGCAGAAGATCGACGTGGCCGCGCGCGGGGAGATCCTGGAGCTGAAGGAAACCGTCAACACGATGGTCGACCAGCTCTCCTCGTTCGCCGACGAGGTCACCCGCGTGGCCCGCGAAGTGGGCAGCGAGGGCAGGCTCGGCGGGCAGGCGCAGGTGCCCGGGGTCGGCGGGGTGTGGCGCGACCTCACCGATTCGGTGAACTTCATGGCAGGCAACCTCACCGACCAGGTGCGCAACATCGCCCAGGTGACCACCGCGGTGGCGAAGGGCGATCTGTCGCAGAAGATCGACGTGGCCGCCCGCGGCGAAATACTCGAATTGAAGAACACCATCAACACGATGGTCGACCAGCTCTCCTCGTTCGCCGACGAGGTCACCAGGATGGCGCGGGAAGTGGGCACCGAGGGCATCCTCGGCGGCCAGGCCGACGTCAAGGGCGTTTCCGGGACCTGGCGCGACCTCACCGACTCGGTGAACTTCATGGCCGGGAACCTGACCGCGCAGGTGCGCTCGATCGCCCAGGTCGCCACCGCGGTGGCCAGCGGGGACCTGTCGCAGAAGATCACCGTCACCGCGCGCGGGGAAATCCTGGAGCTCAAGGAAACCATCAACACGATGGTCGACCAGCTCTCCGCCTTCGCCGTCGAAGTCACCCGCGTCGCCCGCGAAGTCGGCACCGAAGGCAGACTCGGCGGGCAGGCCGACGTCAAGGGCGTTTCCGGGACCTGGAAGGCGCTGACCGAGTCGGTGAACGTGATGGCGGACAACCTGACCGCGCAGGTGCGCTCCATCGCGCAGGTGACCACCGCGGTGGCCAAGGGCGATCTGTCGCAGAAGATCCGCGTCGACGCGCGCGGCGAGATCATGGAGCTCAAGGAAACCATCAACACGATGGTCGACCAGCTCTCCGCCTTCGCCGACGAGGTCACCCGCGTCGCCCGCGAAGTCGGCACCGAAGGCAACCTCGGCGGGCAGGCCACCGTGCGCGGGGTGTCGGGCACCTGGGAGGACCTGACCGACAACGTCAACGTGATGGCGTCGAACCTGACCGGCCAGGTGCGCTCGATCGCCCAGGTGGCCACCGCGGTGGCCAGGGGCGACCTGTCGCAGAAGATCACCGTGGAGGCCAAGGGCGAGGTCGCCGCGCTGGCCGGGGTGATCAACACGATGGTGGACACGCTCTCCGCCTTCGCCGGCGAGGTCACCCGCGTGGCCCGCGAGGTCGGCACCGAAGGCATGCTCGGCGGGCAGGCGCAGGTGCCGAACGTGGCGGGCACCTGGAAGGACCTCACCGACAACGTCAACTTCATGGCGAACAACCTGACCAACCAGGTGCGCAACATCGCCCAGGTGACCACCGCGGTGGCGCTGGGCGACCTGACCCGCAAGATCGACGTCGACGCCCGCGGGGAGATCCTGGAGCTCAAGACCACCATCAACACCATGGTCGACACGCTTTCGGCGTTCGCCGCCGAGGTGACCAGGGTGGCGCGCGAGGTGGGCAGCGAGGGCAGGCTCGGCGGGCAGGCCGAGGTCGAGGGCGTGTCCGGCACCTGGAAGCGGCTCACCGAGAACGTCAACGAACTGGCCGGGAACCTGACCCGGCAGGTGCGGGCCATCGCCGAGGTGACCAGCGCGGTCGCCGAGGGCGACCTGACCCGGTCGATCACCGTGGAGGCCTCCGGTGAGGTGGCCGAGCTCAAGGACAACATCAACTCGATGGTGGAGTCGCTGCGCGAGACCACCAAGGCCAACCAGGAACAGGACTGGCTCAAGTCGAACCTGGCCCGCATCTCCAGCCTGATGCAGGGCCGCCGCGACCTGGCCGTGGTGGCCGAGCTGATCATGGACGAGCTGGCCCCGCTGGTTTCGGCCCAGTACGGCGCCTTCTACCTGGCCGACGACTCCTCGGCCACCCCGGAGCTGCGGCTGATCGGCGCCTACGGGCACCCGGCCGCCGGGCAGGAGGTCCGCTTCCGGTTCGGCGAATCGCTGGTCGGCCAGGCCGCCCGCAGCCGGCGGACGATCGCGGTGGACGAGATGCCCGCCGGGTTCATCGCCATCTCCTCCGGCCTCGGCCAGACCACGCCGACGAACCTGATCGTGCTGCCGATCGTGGTCGAGGACCAGGTGCTCGGCGTGATCGAACTGGCCTCGGTGCACCGGTTCACCCCCACCCACCGCGACTTCCTCGACCAGCTGATGGAGACCGTCGGCGTCAACGTCAACACCATCGTGGCCAACGCGCGCACCGACGAGCTGCTGGTCGAATCGCAGCGCCTGGCCACCGAACTGCAGTCGCGGTCCGGTGAACTCCAGGTGCGCCAAGAGGAACTGCAGCGGTCCAACGCCGAACTGGAGGAGAAGGCGGCGCTGCTGGCCAGCCAGAACAGCGACATCGAGGCGAAGAACCTGGAGATCGAGCAGGCCAGGCAGGAACTGGAAACCCGCGCGCAGCAGCTGACCATCGCCTCGAAGTACAAGTCCGAGTTCCTCGCGAACATGAGCCACGAACTGCGGACCCCGCTGAACAGCCTGCTCATCCTGGCGCAGCTGCTGGCCCAGAACCCGACCCGCAACCTGACCTCGAAGCAGGTGGAGTACGCCGGCATCATCCACTCGGCCGGTTCGGACCTGCTGCAGCTGATCAACGACATCCTGGACCTGTCGAAGGTCGAGGCGGGCAAGATGGACATCCGCCCGGAGCGGGTGCCGCTGCGCCGCCTGCTCGACTACGCCGAGGCCACCTTCCGGCCGCTGACCACGCAGAAGGACCTGGAGTTCCGGGTGACCACCGCGCCGGGGGTGCCGGTCGACCTGCTCACCGACGACTCGCGGCTGCGCCAGGTGCTGCGCAACCTGCTGTCGAACGCGGTGAAGTTCACCGAGGCGGGCGGGGTCGAACTGCACATCGAACCGGTGTCACCGCCGGAGGTGCCCGCTTCGGTCAGCCACCACGGCGCGGCGATCGCGTTCCGGGTCACCGACACCGGCATCGGCATCCCCGAGCAGCAGCTGCAGTCCATCTTCGGCGCCTTCCAGCAGGCCGACGGCACCACCAGCCGCAAGTACGGCGGCACCGGGCTGGGCCTGTCGATCAGCCGGGAGATCGCCTTCCTGCTCGGCGGGGTGATCACCGTGGCCAGCAGGCCCGGCCACGGCAGCACGTTCACCCTGTACCTGCCGGTGGCCCGGCCGGACTTCGAGGACAGCTCCCCCGCCGCGGACCACCGGGCGCCCGCTCCCGAGCCCGCGCCGCAGGCGGCGGCCGGGCCACCGCAGCCGCGGCGGCTGCTGGTGATCGAGAAGTACCCGCGCGGGCTGCTGTCGCTGGTGGCCGAGAGCGTGATCGCCGATCTGACCGAGGTGCCGGAGCTGATCGAATCCCGCGGTGCGGTGGAGCTGGTGACCGCGGTGGGCGCCGAGGAGGCCGCCGCCGCGCTGGCCACCCAGGCGTTCCACTGCGTGGTGCTGGAACTGGACATGCCCGAGGAGGCCGGGTTGCGCTTCCTCGCCGCGATGGACGGCGATTCGGCGCTGCGCGCGGTGCCGGTGCTGGCCCACCACAACCGGCGGCTCGACGAGGAGGCCGAACGCGTGCTCCAGGCCAGGGCCGGGGTGCAGCCGCTGGAACTGCTCTCCAGCCTGGACGAGCTGCGGGAGCGGATCGCGCTGCACCTGACCGCCGAGCAGCCCGGCGACGTGGTGCCGCTGGTCCGCGCACCGGCCCCGGCCGAGTCACCGCGGGAACCGGACCGGCGCGTGGCCGGGCGGACGGTGCTGGTGGTCGACGACGACACCCGCAACGTCTACGCGCTGACCAGCATGCTGGAAACGCACGGCATGCGGGTGCTGCACGCGGAGAACGGGCGCCGCGGGGTGGAGACGCTGGTCGGGCACCCGGAGATCGACCTGGTGCTGATGGACGTGATGATGCCGGAGATGGACGGGTACGCGGCCACCGCGGCGATCCGGGCCATGCCCGAGCACCGCGAGCTGCCGATCATCGCGGTGACCGCCAAGGCGATGCCGGGTGACCAGGAGAAGAGCCTCGGCTCGGGGGCCAGCGACTACGTCACCAAACCGGTGGACTCGGCGCACCTGCTGGCCTGCATCCAGCGCTGGCTGGAGAACTAGGTGGTGGCCGGCGCCGAAGTGGAGACGGCGAACCTGCACCGGCTGGCCGCGACCGTGGAGCGGTTGCGGGGCGAGGTGCACCGGGCCAACGCCGAGGCCGAGGGCCGGGCGCTGATCGAGCTGGCCAAGGGCGTACTGGTGGAACGGCTCCACTGCGGACCGTCGGAGGCCGCGCACCAGCTGGCCGAGCTGGCCGCCCAGGCCGGGCTGCCGCAGCTGGAGCTGGCCGTCGACATCGTCAACCAGTCCGCGCGGGACCAGCTGGTCGACGCGGCGGGCAAGGCCGAGCCGGGGCGGCCGGCCGCGGTTCGCCTGCGCAGCGCGGAAAGCGGGGTGCTGGCGGCCACCGACGCACCGGCCGTGGCGGAGTCGCTGCTCGAGCACGCGCTGGCGCCGCTGGGGGCCACCGCGGTCGCCATCTGGGCCGCGGGCTCGGACGCCTCCCTGTCGCTGGCGGGGTTCGCCGGGCTGTCCGCGGAGGAGGCCGTGCGGTGGCGGTACGTGCCACCCGGCCTGGCCACCCCGGCGCGGCGCGCGCTGACCGAACGGCGGCTGGTCTGGCTGGAGCACCTGGCCCGCACCGGCCCGCCGTCGATCGCCCACCAGGAGTTCCCCGGTGCCAGGGTGACCGTGCCCGCCGACGCCGGCGGGCGCATCCTCGGGGTGCTGGAGATCTGCTGGCCGGCGCCGCTGGCGCACCAGCCACCGCAGATCGAGCGGCAGATCGAGGCGCTGGCCGAGCTGTGCGCCAGGGCGCTGGACACCCGCGGCACCGAGGCCGCGCCGCCACCCGAAACCGGCGTGAGCGCGCTGATCGCGGTGGCCGACGCGATCCTGGACCCGGCCCTGGTGCTGCTGCCCGAACTCGGCCCCGACGGCGGGCTCGCCGACTTCCGCATCCACCACACCAACGGCGCGTTCGCCGATCCGGCCGGGCGCCCGCGGCACGCCGTGGTCGGCGCGCCGCTGCTGGAGGTCTATCCGATGGTGGCCGGGAAGAGCGGGTTGTTCGACAAGGTCGAGCACGTGCACGCCACCGGGGAACCGTTCCGCGCCAAGGAAACCACGCTGACCACGCTGGTCGAGCAGGTGCCGGTGACGCTGACCGCGGGCATCAGCGTGACCCGCCACGGCGACGCGGTGCTGCTGATCTGGCGGGTGCAGGACGAGACCGCGCGGCTGGCCGGGTTGCTGCAGCACGCGCAGCGGCTCGGGCGGATCGGCGGGTTCGAGGAAAACGCGGTGACCGGCGAGATCGCCTGGAACACCGAGGTGTACGCGCTCTACGGGCTGCCCGTGACCGCGGAACCCATCGCCCTGCGGCGGCTGCCCGCCCACGCCGATCCGGACGACGCGACCTCGATCGGCCGGTTCCTGCGCACCCTGCTGCACCACCGGCGGCCCGCGTCCACCGCGTTCCGGCTGCAGCGGCCGGACGGCATCGCGCGGCACATCCGGGTGATCGCCGACCCGGTGCTGGACGCCGACGGGCAGTTGCTCACCGTGCGGGGGGCCTACCAGGACATCTCCGCGCAGCACTGGACCGAGGTGGCGCTGGCGGCCACGCGGGACCAGCTGGCGCACACCGAGCAGGAGTCGGCCGAGCGGAACCGGCTGGCGCTGCACCTGCAGCGCGCGATCATGCCGACCGCACCCGACCCGATCGACACCGCCGGGCTGAAGATCGCCGTGCACTACCGGCCCGCGGAGAACGACCAGCTCGTCGGCGGCGACTGGTACGACGCGGTGACCCTGCCGTCGAAGCAGATCCTGCTCTCGGTCGGCGACATCGCCGGGCACGGCATCGAAGCGGCGACGGGCATGGTGGTGCTGCGCAACGCCCTGCGCGGCCTCGCTGCCACCGGTGCCGGTCCGGCGCAGCTGCTGACCTGGCTGAACCTGGTGGCGCACCACCTGACCAAGCGGGTGATCGCCACCGCGGTGTGCGGCATCTACGACCCGGCGACGCGGGTGCTGCGGTGGGCGCGGGCCGGTCACCTGCCCCCGGTGCTGATCCGGGGCGGCCGGGCCGGCGGCCAGCCGATGATCGGCGGCATCCTGCTCGGTGCCACCTCCACCGCGGAGTACGAGGAGCAGAGCGTGCAGCTGGCCCCGTCCGACGTCCTGCTGCTCTACACCGACGGCCTCATCGAACGCCGGGGCCGCTCCATCGACGAGGCGATCGCCCAACTGCTCACCCTGGCCGAAGCCCCAGCGGTGTCGCTGGAGCAGCGCCTGGACCACCTGCTGACCCACAGCAACGCCGACACCGACGACGACACCTGCATCGTCGCCATCGAACTGGGCTGAGGCCCGGTTCGCGCCCCCGGCTGCCGCTCCCGCAGCGGCCAGGCCAGCGGCAGCTCTGGTGTCAAGCCGCGCCCCCCAGAGCCGATGCGGCTTCGAGTCGGCCCTCGGCCCCTCGCGCCAAGAGAAGGCAAGCGGCTTGATCCCCGCCGCCAAACTCACCAGGCGAACAAGAGCCCTCGAAAGCTCCGCGCCCCCTCACAACCCACACGCCAACGCAAGCCGGGCCACCAAGCCGCAAGTCACCGGCCGCAAACCGATCACCCAACCCCGCAAACCCCTACCCGCACCGCAACCGCAAGCCGGGCACCCAACCCACAAACCCCGCCCACCCACAAACCGCAAGCCGGGCACCCAACCCACAAACCCCGCCCCCACCCACAAACCGGGGCACCCAACCCACAAACCCCACCCACCCACAAACCGGAAACCGGGGCACCCAACCCACAAACTCAATCCCACCCGCAAAACCCAAACCGGAAGCCGGAAGCCGGAACACCCAAACCCGCAAACCCGTAAACTCCACCCCCACCCAATCCCACCCCCCACCCCAACCTGCAAAACGCAAGCCGGGCACCCAAACCCCACCCCCACCCACACTCCCCCCTCCACCCGGCCCGAAGCCAGAAACACGGCGGGGATGGCTTTGTCAAGGCATCTTTCCCGCCTTGACAAAGCCATCCCCGCCGTAGTCACAATGAAAAGCCGGGTTGGAAACTCACCCCCGCAACGATTTCAAAACCACAGTCAACGTATCCGGATCCCCCGCCCGAACCGCCCCGCTGAAGTCCGGCCCGCCCGTCGACGTCACATCGTCATACGGAAAAGCATATCCACGATTGTCCGGCAACCGCTCATGCACAATACGCGCATAGTGATTGGTCCGCTCGACCGTATAGAAATTCTCCGGCCGCTCACCATTCGGCTGATCCGCGTTGTCCCGCAGCGTGGTCCGGTTCAGCGCCGCCGCCAGGCGGGGGATGATGGCCTTGCGCACCTCACTGGCACCGTCCAGGGCGAACGGACCCGAGTCGCAGCTGAGGATGTCCGCGGTGCTCGGCTTCGCGAAGGTCTCCCCGTTGTCGAACCGCAGCAGGCCGTCGGTGACCTGAGCGGTGAGTTTGCCCCACGAAGCCTGGGTGTCCACGGTGAGCGGGCTGCCGCTGTACTTCGCCCACACCTCGTCGACGTACCCGGCGAAGTAGTCTCCGAACTCCGCGGACCGGTAGTGCGCGCTCATCGCCCGCAGGTTCCGGCCGTCACCGGCCTTCTGGATCAGCCCGCCCCACGGCGCGCCGTCCTTGGCGGCCTGCTCCTCCAGCGCCGCGCAGATCCCGTCGAGCGCCCCGGCGGGCAGCCCCGGCACGCTGTCCGAGGCACCCGAGAGCGTGGTCAGCCCGAGCGCCAGCGGCGCCGCGACGAAGTCGACGTAGCTGACGTTGACGAACAGCTCCGCCTCGTTGAAGGTGAACTCCGCGAACGACCAGTCCAGCGCGTAATTCGGGTCGTCCGGGTTGAGGAAGCTCGGGTGCACCACGTTCGGCCCGGGGTTGACGAAGAAGGTCATCTTCGCCCCGGTCACCACGTAGATCCGCGCGCCGTACATGCGCGGCACCCGGACCGAGGTGGTGCTGCCCGGCCCGCCGAGCGGGATGGCGCAGTCCTCCCCGAGCGGCGTGGTCGGCGCACCCGGCGACGGCGGGAAGTAGGTCGCCCCGCCCTCCTTGACGAAAACCGGCTTCCCGCCGGACAGGCCGGTGACGTAGGCATACGCGGTCCCGGAGCCGGACTCGTTGCGGATGCTCAGGGTGAAGGTTTCCGGTGTGGCCGCCGACGCCGGGGCGAACCGGCTCAGTGCGACACCGGCCAGCGCCGCGGCGGAACCACCGATGAAGGCGCGGCGAGAGATCATGATCAGACTCCTCGACGGTGAGGGGGACCGGACAGTTACTAACCAACTGCAATGTGGTCCAGACCACCGGGCGAAGTCAAACGCGCGATCGGAACTGATCGGAATCGGTCAAGCGGTGATCTCCGGCCCGGCCACGGTGAACCGCCGCAGCGCCAGTGCCGGGTTCTTCGCCCGCACCTCGTCCAGCCGCGCCCTGGTGAGCTCCGCCCCGGCGGTGGCGCTGCGCTCGCCGGCCGCGGCGATCACCACGCCCATCGGGTCGGCGATCAGGCTGTTGCCGGAGCCGGTCGGCGCGCACTGGCCCGCGGCGGCGACGTAGGCGGTGTTCTCGATGGCCCGTGCGCGGATCAGCGTGGTCCAGTGGTCCTCCTTGAGCGGCCCGGGCACCCATTCCGCCGGCAGCAGCACCACGTCCGCGCCCGCGTCGATCAGCCGCCGCGTCACCTCGGGGAACCGCAGGTCGTAGCAGGTCTGCAAGCCGAAGGTGAGGTCGCCGACCCGGAAGGTTTCGGGCAGTTCCACCTCGCCGGCCCGCACGAAGTCCGATTCGCGGAAGCCGAACGCGTCGTAGAGGTGCAGCTTGCGGTAGAGCGCGGCGATCGAACCGTCCTCCCCGGCCGCGACCAGCGTGTTCGAGATGCGCCCGGTGCCCGGCAGCGCCTCGTTGACCCCCGCCACCACGGTGACCCGGCGTTCGGCGGCCAGCGCCCGCAGCCCGGACACCCACGCCCCGTCCAGCGGTTCGGCGGATTCGACGAACCGCTCGTCCATCGCGGGCACGGTGAACATGGCGTACTCGGGCAGGACCACCACCCGCGCGCCGCGGGCGACCGCCTCGTCCACCAGTCCGGCGACCCGCGCCAGGTTCGCCCGCTTGTCCTCACCGGGGGCGAACTGCGCGACGGCGACGTGCACCATGAGCTTCCTCTTTTCCGCATCGGGATCGCGTACAGCTTGTATACAAGACGGATACACGAGGTGTCCAGCGGTGTAGGATCGGCCCGATCGCTCGACGAGGGGAGCTCCATGACCGTGCCGGACGCCGCGCCCGCACGCGACCGCGTGTACACCTGGTTGCGTGACGGGATCATCTCCGGCGAGCTGGAAGCCGGGCGGTTCCTCGACGAGCACTGGGTTTCCGGCGTGGTCGGCGTCTCGCGGACCCCGGTGCGGGAGGCGTTCCACCGGCTGGCCGCCGAACGCTTCATCAGCCTGCTGCCGCGCAAGGGGGCCCAGGTCCGGACGGTCACCGCGCGGGAACTGGAGGAGGTCTACCAGACCCGGCGGCTGATCGAGGGGCACGCGATCGCGGCCCTGTGCGCGCGGGGCACCCCGCTGCCCGAGGAGATGCCCGGACTGCTGGAGTCGATGGAGCGGGCCGGGGCGGCCGGCGCGTGGTTCGAGGTGTCCGGGCTGGACCGCGCCTTCCACCGGGCGGCGGTCAACGCCGCCGGGAACTCGGTGCTCACCGAGCTGTACGACACGCTGCGCTCCCGCCAGCAGCGGGTCGCGGTGCGTGCGCTGCAGGCCAGGCCGGACCGCCTGCCGGTGATCAACGCCGAGCACCGCGCCCTGGTCGCGGCGCTGGAACGGCACGACCAGGCCGAAGCGGCCCGCCTGCTGCACCAGCACCTGCGGCCGGTCTCGGAAGTGCTCTCGCTGCTGCCGGACTGAAAACCCGATCCGCGACACTCCCGGGCACCCGCCCGGGTCCGCCGGTGGGTGGTGGCACCATCGGGGCGGCACCCGACCCGAGGGGAGCGTCCATGACCACGCTCGTTTCGAGCATCACGAACTGGTGCGCCACCGAAGCCGCGGTCCGCGGGCAGGACCACGCCGCCGCCACCTACGCCGAGACCATCCCGGCCGCGGCCACCTACACCGCCGGTGGCCTCGGCGCCCCGCCCGGCGTGCTGGAACTCGACGAAGAGGACATCGCGCTGCTCGCCGAACTGGCCGAGCAGGCCCGGCGGCGGCTGGAGACCTGGGAACGCACCGGCTGGCTCTCCCCCGCCGACCGCGAACGCCTGCTGTTCACCGCGCGCGCCGCACTGGCCGGAGCTCCGCACGAGGACCCGGCAGCCCGCGAGGAAGCCGCCGCGGCGCTCGAAGCGCTGGAACGGTGGTGCGCCCAGGCCCCGGACGAGCCGCCGGCCGCCGAAGCGGTGGCCGCCGCACCCGTGCAGGGAGAGCTGTTCGCGTTACCGGGCTAGCGAGGCGTCCTCGAAGCCGGAAGAACAGAGCCAGGCGGACCCAGCCCCGGCAGAGGACCTGCCACTCGGCAGACACCCCCCGCTGCGGACAGGCCCCGGCGAGGCTCCTTCAAAGCCGGAAGAGGCCATCAATCGGCTCAGACCTGCACACCACGGCACAAACCCAAACTCCGCCCACTGCGAACAAGCCCCGGCAAAGCGCCTCCAAAACCGGAAGAGCAAGGGTCAGGCCCAGCCGCCCCCGGCAGGCGAGCCCACACCGCCCCGGCAGCTCCCACCACGGCACAAGCTCAAGGCACCTCCCCGCTGCGGGCAAACCCCGGTGAGGTGACCCCGTCCAAAAAGGCGGCGAGCAGATCGAGCCCGGCCTCCCAACCCGGCGCGACCGCGGACCCGGTCTCGGGGTCGTCGAGCACGTTGGTGAACACCAGCGTGCAAGCGTGGTCGCCGTCCGCGGTCAGTTCGAAGCGCAGCGTCTCGCCGTCCCAGGTGTATTCGAGCAGCCGCGGCCGGTCGGCGTGCACCACCGTGCCCGTCCCGGTCTCCCCCGACCTCGGCACGAAAGCCAGGTCCGCGCCCTCGGTGAACTCCAGCCGCGACCGGTCGTAGTCGAGGATCTGCACGAACCAGGCCCGCAGTTCGTGCCGTTCGGTCAGCGCCCGCCAGACCTTCTCGCGCGGGTGCGCCAGCCGCCGTTCGAACCGCAGCGCGAACCGGCCGTCCTCGGTTTTGCCCAGCACCGTCATCCCCTATATTCCTCACTGGCAATATTGACACCGGAGCATACAGCCGTCCGCGCGGGCGGGGCAACTGGGAGGATGCGGCGATGCGATACCTGCTGACCGGCGGCTCGGTCTTCGACGCCGCCTCCGGCGAAGTGAGCCGCGCCGACGTGGTGCTCGAGGGTGACCGGATCGCCTCGGTCGGCACCGATCTCGACGGGGACGAGGCGGTGGACTGCACCGGCGGGCTGCTGCTGCCCGGGTTCATCGACTGCCACACCCACGTCTGCATGTCCCAGACCCTCGGCAACCCGTGGGGCCTGCCGCGCTCGGCCCGCGCACTGTCCGCGGTGCCGGTGCTGCGCACCCTGCTCGGCCTCGGCATCACCACCGTGCGCGACGCCTGGGGTGCCGACGCCGGGCTGCGGCTCGCGCTGGAGCGGGGCTGGATCGACGGCCCGCAGGTGCTGATCAGCCTGCGCCAGACCGGCACCACCGGCGGGATCGGCGACCACTGGACGCCGGTCACCGGCCGGGTCGACTTCTTCGGCGACCCGTCGATGCCCGATCCGGTGTTCGACGGGCCCGACCAGGCCCGGGCGGTGGTCCGGCGGATGGTGCGGGCGGGGGCCGACTGGATCAAGGTGGCCGCCACCGGCTCGATCGCCGCCGGGACCGGGGTGCACGACGTGCAGGTCACCGCGGGGGAACTGGCGGCGCTGGTGGACGAGGCGGCGCGGCAGGGCGGCCGGAAGGTGATGGTGCACGCCCACGGGGCCAGGGCCGCGGAACTGGCGGCGCGGGCGGGCGCGGCCAGCGTCGAGCACGGGGTGTTCCTGGACGAGGCCGCCGTCGCCGCGATGGCGGCGGCGGGGACCTGGTTCGTGCCGACGCTGTCCTGCACGCACGGGCGCGACGACGCACCGGCGGGCCAGGCCGAGGCGCACCGGGAGTCGGTGCGCCTCGCCTTGGCGGCCGGGGTGCCGATCGCACTGGGCACCGACAACCCGGTGACGCCGCACACCGAGGCCCTGCGTGAGATCCACCACCTCGCCGAGGCCGGGCTCGGCGACGCCGGCGCGCTGCGTGCGTCCACATTGGACGCTGCCAGACTGCTCGGGCTGGCGGCCGACCGCGGTGAGATCACCGAGCGCAAACGCGCGGATCTGGTGCTGCTGCAAGGAATCGAGCTGGACACCGCAGACCTGGCGAACCGGATCCGGGCGGTGTGGCACGGCGGCAGGCCGATCACCGGCGGCGGAACCGGACCCGGCCGCCCGGCTTGTACACGGTCATGAGCACGCAGGTGAGGTACATGACCGAGGACACACCACCGGCGGAGAGCAGGCCGACGGCGTGGTCACCGGTGTCGGCCGGCTGACCGGCCGGGGTGACCGAGACCACCTCCGCCAGCTCCACCAGGCCCGGTACCGACGAAAGCGGGGTGAGCACCACCGCGATCAGCGTCAGCACGAACTTCACCACCACCCACCAGTGCCGGAACAGGCCCCACTTGGTGCCCAGCGAGAGCACCAGCCCGGTGCCGAAGGCGGCCAGGCTGACCGGGATCAGCAGGGTCTGCCCGACCACCGCCATGGCCAGGAGGGTGGCGTGCTGGCGGGCGGGTTCGGTGGTGGTCAGGCCGGTGACGGCGAGCACCAGGTTGGCCAGCGTGATGCCGAGCCAGCCGACCGAGGTCACGACGTGCGCGGCCACCACGGCCTTGCGGACCCGCGGGCTGAGCCGGGGGAAGCGCGGCGGGGAGGCGGCGGAACCTTTGGTGTGCATGGAAAGGAGTCTGCGGATCGCGGGCGGTCACCGCGTCCGCCCGCGTCCGGCTTCCGCGGCTGCGCCCGCCCGCGTACGCGCACCGGCCGCCTACGCCGACGGGCGCAGGCGGCCGGTTGTCCGAAGTGGACTCAAGCGGCGCGCGGGGTGGCGGTGGCGCGCTTGAGCGCCCGGCGTTCGCCTTCGGTGGCCCCGCCGAAGATGCCGTGGTCGAGGCCGTTTTCCAGGGCGTAGGACAGGCACTGGGCCCGCACCGGGCACCCGGCGCAGACGGCCTTGGCCCGCTGGGCCTGCCGGGCACCGGGCCCGACGTCGGAAAGCGGGAAGAACAGTTCGGGGTCGTGGTCGCCGCAGGCGGCCAGTTCGGTCCAGTTGTCGAAGGGCATGTTGTCGAAGTCCATGGTGAAGCCGCCCCCTTCCAGGCGGTGGTGGTGCAACTCGGGTGTGTGCTGATTCTGCGGGACGAGGGCAGCACGGCGCGCGGCATTTTTCCGGCCGGTCGTGCTGGGAACACCGCGTCCAACAGCGGTTCCGCGCGGGTTATTCCCCGGCCAGCAGGCGGCGGTCGCGAACGCCGCGTTTGCGCATGGCGCTGGCCACGTGGGCCTCGACGGTCCGGATGGACAGGAACAGGGATTCGGCGATCTGGCGATTGGTCAGCCCGCGTCCGGCCAGTTCGGCCACCGACTTCTCCCGCGGGGACAACGCCTGCCCGTAGCCCCGTCTCCCTCGCCGGTGCGGCAGGCGGAACCCGTGGTGGCGCAGGGTTTCCGCGCACCTGGCCGCGTCCCAGGAAGCACCGAGGGCGGTGTATTCGGCGGCCGTGCGCACCATTGGTTTTTCGTCCCTCCTCCGCAAGCGCAGTTCAGCGTGTGCCTCGGCCGCGCGCAAAGCGGAATACCTGCGGCCGAGCCCCGAATACCCCTCGATCGCCGCGGCAAAACTGCTTTCCTCACCGTGCAGCAGCCCGGCGGCCAGTTCCGCCCCGGCGGCGGCCAGCGGGGCGTCGAGGCCGTCGATCCCGGCGCGGAATTCGGCGAGCAGCGCTTCGCCCTCACCGGGCTCGCGCACCGCCAGCGGCACCACGTCGGCGGCCCACACCCACAGGTCCTGCTTGCGCAGCGCGGCCAGCAGGTCGGCCGGGGGCTCCGGCTCGATCCGGGCGAGCGCGGTCCGGGCGGCCAGCAGCATCGGCAGCGACAGGTCGCGGGCGGCGATCTCGGCCACCGCACGCAGTTCGTGACGCGCGGTCACCAGATCGCCGTGCGCCAGCGCCAGCTCGCCGAGCACCAGCCTGGCCTCCGCGGCCAGTTCGGGCAGCCGCCACGCGTCGGCGCGGACCAGTTCCGCGCGCTCGGCCAGCCCGGTCCAGTCACCGGCGGCGAAATCGGCGCGCAACCGGGCCCCCGCCATCACCGTGGCCAGGTACTCGTCCCCACCGGACAGTTCGCGGGCCCTGGCGAGCAGGCGGCGGGCGTCGCCGGGGTGCCCGAGCCAGGCGGCGGCGTCGGCGAAGTTGACCGCTCCCCTGGCCAGTTGCGCGGGCACCCCCGGTTCGGCGAGCACCCGGTCCGCGGCGGCCCGGCCCCCGGGGTCGCCCGCGTACAGCAGCACGGTCGCGTGGTTGACCCGCACCGCGGTGCGGACCTCGGCGTCGTCGACCCGGTCGAGCAGGCCGAGCGCGCGGTTCGCCCACTTCCGGCGGTCCGCCACGGCTTCCGTGCCGTCCCCGGCCACCGCCAGCGCCGCCATCGCGCGGGCGGCGAGGTCCGGCCGCGGGGCCAGTTCCGCGGCCGCCACGGTGAGCTGGTGGCGACCGGCCGGCCGGTCGCAGCCCTGCCCGCACAGCAGCATCGCCAGCGCGAGCCGGATCTCCCCGCGCTGCACCGGGGTGAACTCCTCGGTGAGCAGGCCCTGCAGGGCCTTGATCGCGACGTCGTGCCTGCTGCCGTGCCCGGCCACCCGGCCGAGCAGGGTGGCCAGCCGCAGGCGGTCGGCCCTGGTCACGCCGGGGGCGGCCAGCGCACCGGCCAGCTGCCCGACCACGGCGTCGCCCTCACCGGTCCGGTCCGCCTGCTCCCCGGCCGCCAGCGCGTACCGGACCCAGTCCCGCAGGCGCCCGGCTTCGCGGCTGTGGTGCGCCAGGCGCAACGCGGGCACCGGCTCGGCCGCGCCGAGGGCGTCGGCGGCGGCGCGGTGGGCGGCCCGGCGCTCCGACGGGGACAGCAGGTCCTCGATGGCCCGCGACGCGAGCGCGTGACGGGTGGAGACCAGGCCGGGGGCGGCGGTCACCAGCAGTCCGGCGTCGAGCGCCTCGTCGACCGCTTCGGGGGCGCCGAGCCGGGCTTCCTCCACCGGCACCGCGAACACCGCCGCGGCCACCACCGCCGCCCGCGCACCGGCGGAAACCCGGCCGAGGCGTTCGGCGAACGAACCGCGCAACGCCACCGACGGCTGGAGGTCGCCGAACAACGCGGTGGAATCGGGCAGGGCCCGCACCACCTCCTCGATGACGAACGGCACCCCCGCGGTCAGTTCGTAGAGCCGGTCGGCGAACGCGGGCGGAACCGCGCGCACGCCGAGGTGCGCGGCGGCCAGTTCGGCGGCTTCCTCCCGGCTCAGCGGCTTCAGCGCGATTTCGACCGCCGTCGCGGCACCGGCGGCCAGGTCGAGCGGCCGGGTCTCCTCCGGCCGGTAGGTGAGGACCACCCGCAGCCGGGGCGGGAGCCGCGGGCACAGGTACCGCAGGAACTCGTAGGTGGCGTTGTCGGCCCAGTGCAGGTCTTCGAGCACCAGCGTCGCCGGACCGGCGCCGGCGAGCAGCTCCCGCAGCGCCGGGAAGCCCCCGGCCACGCCGAGGGCTTCGACCACCGGCCCGAGCGGGAGCGGTTCGCGCAGCGGGGAACAGCGCCCGGTGAGCAGGCGCCCCGGCTCCCGCAGCCCGGCCACCAGCCGCGTCTTGCCGATGCCCGCCTCCCCGCCGACGAGGATCAGCGCGGGTGCGGTGACGGCGTCGAGCGCGGCCTGCGCGGCGGCGCGCCCGACCATCGCGATCTGGTCGGTCAACTTCGGCTCCTTCGCGGAAAGACGAGCCATTTAAGTCCGTAGCGCTACGCATTGCAACGGTTCCGTTCCGTCCTGCATGGTCTAAACCACTCGCGACCCACAAGGAGACCACGCGATGACCGACGACCCGGACCCCACCACGAACCCCGAAGGCAACACCGACGGCACGGACAACGGCATCTCCCGCAAGCGCGCGCTCCAGCTCGGCCTGCTCGCCGTCCCGGCGGCCGCGGCGCTGTCCGCCGCCGCCGCGGGCACCGCCCAGTCCGCCGGCCAGTCCGAAGCGGTGCCCCTGGACCTGGAGCCCACCCCGCAGTGTGACGACGGGGACGACCCCACCATCCCGCAGATGGAGGGCCCCTACTTCAAGCCGAACTCACCGCGGCGCACCACGCTGGTCACCCCGCAGACGCCGGGCACCAGGCTGCTGGTCACCGGTTACGTGTTCAACCGGTCCTGCGCACCGGTGGCGCAGGCGCTGCTGGACTTCTGGCAGGCCAACAACCAGGGCGGTTACGACAACGTCGGGTACAACTTCCGCGGGCACCAGTTCACCGGCCCCGACGGCAAGTTCACCCTGTCCACCATCGTGCCGGGCCTCTACCCGGGCCGCACCCGGCACCTGCACGTCAAGGTGCAGGCCCCGGGCAGGCCGATCCTGACCACGCAGCTGTACTTCCCCAACGAACCGCGCAACAACACCGACCCGATCTTCGACCCGCGGTTGCTGATGACCGTGCGGAACACCCCCTCGGGCGGCCGGGAAGCGACCTTCGACTTCGTGCTGAACTTCACGAGCTGAGGGCCCTCGCCGGTCAGGTGCGGCGGAAACTCCCGTCCGGCGGTGGCCCCGGAGCGGTCGTGGCAGAGGACGGCCCCTTCGTGCCGAACCGGAGTCTGCCCCGCACCGCGGGGGAAGGCCGGGGCCGACACGGCCCCGGTCTTCCTTCACGTCTACGCCCGGTGGCGTAGCGCGTGGTGCCGCCCGCCGCCGGACGCGGTGAGGGCGGTCCGGCGCCCACCATTTCCGGCATGAACCTCCCGGTGGAGATCTGCGAACTGACCAAGCGCTACGGCGGCGTGCTCGCCGTCGACCGGCTGAGCCTGACCGTGCGGCCGGGCGAGGTCTACGGCTTCCTCGGCCCCAACGGTGCCGGGAAGACCACCACGCTGCGCGTGCTGCTCGGCCTGCTGCGGCCGACGTCCGGGCGGGTCCGGCTGTTCGGCCGCGCGCACGGCGACCTGTCCCGGGTCGGCGCGCTCATCGAAGCGCCCGCGTTCTACCCGTACCTGTCCGGCAGGCAGAACCTGCGGGTGCTGGCGCACTACACCGGTGCCGGTGCCGGGCGCGTCGAAGCCGTGCTGGAGACCGTCGGCCTGCGGGACCGCGGCGGGGACCGGTACGCCGCGTATTCGCTGGGCATGAAGCAGCGGCTCGGCGTGGCCGCCGCGCTGCTCAAGCAACCGCGGCTGCTGGTGCTGGACGAGCCGACGAACGGCCTCGACCCCGGTGGCATGGCCGACATGCGCGCGCTCATCCGCGAACTCGGCGCGAGCGGGTGCACCGTGCTGCTGTCCAGCCACCTGCTGGGCGAGGTGCAGCAGGTGTGCGACCGCGTCGGCGTGGTGTCGCGCGGCAAGCTGGTCGCCGAGAACACCGTGGCCGAACTGCGGGGCGGTTCGGTCCTGCACGTGGTGGCCGATCCCCTGCCGCTGGCCGCCGAAGTGGCCACCCGGCTGCTCGGCGAGGCCCGGGTCCGGGTGCGCGGGAACGCGCTCGAACTGACCGCGGATCCGGACAGCGCGGCGTGGCTCAACGGTGAGCTGGTCGGGGCCGGGCTGGCCGTGCGCGAGCTGCGCGCCGCCGAACGCGAACTGGAGCAGGTTTTCTTCGAACTCACCGGAGAGGGTGCCGGACATGCTGGTGCGTAGTGCCACCGCCGAACTGACCAAGCTGGTGCGCCGGCCGGCGAACTGGCTGATGCTCGCCGTCGGCACCGCGCTGGGGCTGACCTTCACCTACCTGCTGCCACTGGCCGGTGCCGCCGGTGCTTCACCCGGGGCACCGAACAGCGACCGCGGCATCGCCGCCACGCTGCCGGAGGAACTGGTCGGCAACTCGATCGGCGGGCTGCCGGTGTTCCTCGGCGCCATCGCGCTGGTCGTCGGCGTGCTGGCGGTCGGCGGCGAATACGGCTGGGGCACCTGGAAGACCGTGCTCACCCAGGGCCCGTCCCGGCTGACCGTCTACGGCGGCAAGCTCTTCGCGCTGGCCGTCGCGATGCTCGCGCTGGTGCTGACCGGTTTCGCCACCGGTGCGGTGACCAGCGCGGTGATCGCCCTGAACCAGGGCTCGCCGCTGCACTGGCCCGCGGTGGGCGAGTTGCTCGCCGGGATCGGTGCGGGCTGGCTGATCGCCACCACCTGGGCGGTGCTGGGCGCGCTGCTGGCGATCGCGCTGCGCGGGGTGGCGCTGCCGCTGGGGCTGGGCCTGGTGTGGCTGCTGGTGGTGCAGAACCTGCTGATCGGCGTGGCCGCGCCGCTGCTGTCGTGGGTGCGGGACCTGCAACTGGGCCTGCCGGGCTCGAACGCCGGTTCACTGGTGGCGTCGCTGGGGGCGTCCACGCAGTCACCGGGCGTGGCGGAGCTGACCAGCCCGGTGCAGGCCGCCCTGGTGGTCACCGCCTACCTGGTCGCCTTCACCGGCCTGGGTGGCTGGCTGCTCCACCGCCGCGACGTGCTCTGACCGAAACCACCCACGCGAGGAGGCGAGGGACCGCCCCTCGCCTCCCCTGCGGCGAGAACAGCTCCACCGGCGGAACTGACCGTGGTGTGGCGCGACTTCGCCGCTCGTGCAGCAAGGAAGAGCCACGCTCGCAGCCATCAACGCCCACGCAAGAAAGCGAAAGCCCGCCCCACAGCGCCCCCTCCAACGATCACCGCGAGAACAACTCCACCCGCGGAACCAACCGCGATGTGCACGACGTCACCGCTCACGCAGAAAGGCGGGGCACCTCCAACGGCACCGGCCACGGACGCGACGAAGCCGATCACCTGGCGAAACGGCCGTCACCGCTCACGCAGGGAAGCGAGCGCGCGTTCCGCGGCACCGGCCGCACCCGTCGCCTTTTCCACTGCTTTTTCCGCGGCGGCAACGGCTTTGCGGGCGTCCCGGTGCCGTTGCTTCAGTTTCGCCAGTTCCTTTTCCAGGTTTTCCACCCGGCCACCGAGTTCTTCGGCTTCCTCTTCCAGTTCCGCCAGTTCCCGTTCGGCGGCGGTCCGTTCGGCGGCGGTGCGCTTGGCGCGTTCCTCGGCCTGTTCGCGTTCCTCGCGCCGCCGCCGTTCGGCTTCGGCGCGTTTCGCGGCCAGTTCGTCGTGCACCGGCTCGGCCTTCTTCTTGCCCGCCGCCGTCCGCTTTTCCGCCTTGCGCGGCGGCGCGGGTGCCGAGGAGGCGGCCATCAGCCACATGTCGGTCATGTCCGGGGTCAGCGCGGTGCTCAGCCGCCCGGCGGTGACCTGCTCGGCGGCCTCCTCCCCGGCGACGGCCGCTTCGAGCGAGCTCTCCACCTCCCGGGTGATCGACTCGCTCATCGTGACGCCCTCGTCCCGCGCCACCTGCTTGGCCAGCCCGAGCAGCCGGTTGATCTGCTCGCGCCGCCGGTGCGACAGCTCGCGGATGTCGTCGCTGGCCAGCTCGCGGTGCGCCTGCCGCAGCGACTCGCCCAGTTCGGTCAGCTCCCCGAGCTCGTCCGGGTGCGCCGCGGCCAGCCGGTTGGTCAGCCACGCCGAACTGGTCGGCTTGCGCAGTTCCTTGATCCGGGCGGCCAGGTCCCGGTCCCCCGCCTTGCGCGCCCGTGCCGCCAGCTCGTTGCGCCTGCCGGTGAACTCCTCGCGCGAACCCGAGTACAGCTCGGCGGCGATCGAATCGAGGTCCATGCGCTCAGCAAATCATTCGAACCGCGCGGTGTCGCCCGCGCCGCGGCGCACGATCACCGGCTCGCCCTCGGACAGGTCGATCACCGTGGTCGGCTCGGTCCCGCAGTCCCCGGAGTCGAGCACGGCGTCGACCTGGTGGTCCAGCCGCTCCTTGATCTCCCAGCCCTGCGTCATCGGCTCGGCCTGGTCCGGCAGCAGCAGCGTGCTCGACAGCAGCGGCTCGCCGAGTTCGGCGACCAGCGCCTGGGTGACCACGTGCTCCGGGATGCGCACGCCGACGGTCTTCTTCTTCGGGTGCATCAGCCGCCGCGGCACCTCCTTGGTGGCGGGCAGGATGAACGTGTACCGGCCCGGGGTGGCGGCCTTGACCAGGCGGAACACCGCGTTGCTGACGTGCACGAACTGCCCGAGCTGGGCGAAGTCCTGGCAGACGAGGGTGAAGTGGTGCTTGTCGTCGAGCCCGCGGATCTCCTTGATCCGGTCGATGCCGTCCTTGTTCCCCAGCCGGCACCCCAGCGCGTAGCAGGAGTCGGTCGGGTAGGCGATCAGGCCGTCTTCGCCGATCAGCCGCACGACCTGGCTGATCGACCGGCGCTGGGGGTTGTCGGGGTGCACGTCGAAGTACCTGGCCATGGGCGGAGCCTAGTGACGGTGATCGGCGCCCGCCGGACGGGGCGACCGCGGCCCGCCCGAGCTTGTCGCGGGCCGCCCGGACCCCGTACCTTTTTCCTAGTGCATCACGGTGCGCGTTCGATCGCACACAGCGGAGTGAGGTGGGCAACCGTGAACCGACCAGCCACCACCCTTGCCGTCCGGACCGAGCGGCCGGCCGCGGGCGTGGTCGTGGTCCGCGCCGCCGGTGAGATCGACCTCGGCACGCTGAGCACCTGGGACACCGCACTGGCCGCGGCGCTGGCCGCCACCCCGCCGGAGGTGCTGGTCGCCGACCTGACCGAGGTGGAGTTCCTCGGCAGCTGCGGGATCGCCACGCTCGTGCTGGTGCACCAGGAGACCGCCGAGCGCGGGATCGAGTTCCGGGTGGCCGGGTGTCCCCGCGCGGTGCGCCGGGCGCTGGCCGCCACCGGCGTCGACGACCTGCTCCGGCTCCACGACACCACCGCTCAGGCCGTGCACGGCGGGCAGCTGGCTCAGAGCAGCACCGGCAGCGACTCCACCCCGTAGACCACCGACACCTTGCGGAAGTTCAGTTCGTGCGCGGGCACCGCCAGGCGCACCTCCGGGAACCGCCGGACCAGCGCCGGGTAGGCCGCACGCAGTTCCATCCGCGCCAGCTCGGCGCCGATGCAGCGGTGCACCCCGTGGCCGAAGGCGACGTGCGGGGCCGGGGCGCGGAAGGCGTCGAAGTCCTCCAGCGCCGGGCCGAACGCCGGGTCCCGGTTCGCCCCGCTCAGCGAGCAGACCACCACGTCGCCCCGGCCGATGCGCACCCCGCCGAGTTCCAGGTCCTGCCTGGCGAAGCGCGGGAACGCGACCTGGACCACGGTCAGGTACCGCAGCGCCTCCTCGACGAACCCGCCGACCGCCTGGTCGTCGTCGTGGATGCGCTTGAAGGTGTCCTGGTCCTGCAGCAGGATCAGCGCGCCGAGCGCCAGCATGCTGGCGGTGGTCTCGAACCCGCCGGTCAGCACGCCGTCGGCGAGCCCGGCCAGTTCCCGGTCGCCGACCTCGTCGCCGTGCTCCTTGATGATCATGCCGAGCAGCCCGTCACCGGGGTGCTCCCGCTGCTTGGCGACCACGCCGAGCAGGTACTCCAGCGACTCGGAGATCGCGCCGAAGGAGGCTTCCGCCCCGCTGAACAGGTCGAACCGGGCCACGCTGAGGTGCTGGAACTCCTCGCGGTCCTCGTACGGCACGCCGAGCAGCTCGCAGATGACCAGCGACGGGATGGGCAGCGCGAACTCCTGCACCAGGTCCACCGGCGCGCCACCGGCCGAAGCCGCGGCCATCGCGTCGAGCCGTTCCTCGATGATCGCGGCGATGCCGGGCTTGAGCCGCGACAGCCTGCGCATGGTGAATTCGGGGGTGAGCAGCTTGCGCAGCCGGGTGTGCACGGGCGGGTCGGCGAACCCGAGCCCGCCGGGGTTGGCGTCGGCGCTGGCCCCGGCCTCCCCGACCAGGTTGGCGAAGTCGTTGCTGAACCGGGCGGAGTCGCTGAGCACCGCCTTGGTCTCCTCGTAACCGGAAACCAGCCAGACGTTCACCCCGAACGGGATGTCGAGCCTGCTGATCGGCTCCCGCTGCCGCAGCCCGGCCAGTTCCGGCACCGGGTCCAGGCCGTCACGCCGCAGCGGCATCAGCGCCGAATCCGGGAACATGCCCAGCTTCGACAGGTCGAAGCCCTTTTTGCGCACCCTGCTGAGGTACCGGCGTGCCAGCCAGGCACTCACTCGCGTCCGAAGCTGCCCCACGCCGCCGACGGTACTCCCGACTCCGGCAAACCGCCCACACCCCCTTTGCTCTGTGCGGCAACCCACAGGTGGCGGACGTGGAAGGAGGCCGCGACCCGGCGGGTCGCGGCCTCCGGCCTGGGCGGCTGGGCACCGGTGCTCACTTGATGAAGTCGTCGACCACCTTGGGCGGCCAGATGCCGACGTTGAGCACGCCCATCGAGTAGGCACGCGAGACCAGGGCGGCGCGGTTGGGCACCTTGAGCTTCCGGAGCAGGCCGCTGACGTGGTACTCCACCCCCTGCCTGCTCAGGTACAGCCGCGACGCCAGCGGAATGGTGGAGAAGCCGGCCGCGATGCCCTCCAGGATGCGGGCGTCCATTTCGGACAGGATCTTCTTGCGGTTGGTCACCACCCCGGCGTCGGCGGCGCCCTGCGCCGGGCGCATCATCACCAGGATCGTGGTGGACCCGCCGATCTCCGGTGTGCCGCCGCGCACCGCGACCCCGGTCAGCGTCGCCGGGAAGGCCACCCCGCCCGCGCGCACCAGCACCACGTGGGCGGCGAAGCGGTGCCGCTTGCCCTCGACCAGGCCGGCGAACTGCCGCCGCAGCGCCTGCTGCATGCTCGGGTGCACCAGCTCGGTGAAGCCGCGGCCGCACACGTCCGCCGAGGCCATCCCGAACTGGCGGAAGAACTCCTGGTTGGCCTGCTGGACCCGCAGCGCCTGGTCCAGGCAGACCATCAGGCCCGCCTTCTCGGCCTGCGCGCCCGCCTCGGTGTCCACGGTCAGTTCGTGCTCGAAGCCGCGGACCGGTGCCCGGCCGGTGTCCGCGAGTGCCGCACTCGTCATGCTGACTGCCCATCCCTTCGGTCATCGAAGAAGCAACGCCGGATCGCCTTTTTCAAAACGGTGTTTCGATCTCCGGCGGTGTTCCGCGGTGAGTTCCCGCCCCGACGATTCTTAGAGCGCTCTACGCCCTGAAGTCGCAATGAAAACTATCCACCGCGGCAGCGGGGCGTCAATGCGGGCGGTAACTGGGTGAGAAGCCTGTGGGAACTTGTCGAAGTAGTACGGGCCGACAGGGGCGGCTTCGGTGGTTCGGTACGGTCGGCGCCCCCGAACCCCGGCCGGAGGGCGGCTGACACCGGCTTTTACCTGGGCGTCCCCCCGTCGACCGAACCGTACCACCGACACCGGCACCACCGACACCGAACCAGGCGGCCGGCCCACCGCAGGATTGGCGACGGCCGTGGAATGGTCTGGGAACGAGCCCGTTGCCATTGAGTTTACCGAGGGGAAACAACGGCACTTCCCTAGCTGGTGAGTGAGCTGGAGCACCCGCCGGGAACGGGAATTGTTCGTCAACCGGCGGTGGCCGAGATGGCTTCGGCCAACCCGGACCGGCCGCCGACGCCGAGCTTGCGGTAGGAATTGGTGAGGTGTTTTTCCACCGCCCGCGAGGACACCCCGAGGCGGTCGGCGATCTCGGCGTTGGTCAGCCCGGTGCCCGCCAGTTCGGCCACCCGCCGCTCGGTGCGGGTCAGCGACGCCTTCGGGGACGGCGACGGACCGGCCCCGCCCGCCGGGCGGGCGCGTTCGACCAGCCAGTCCGCCCCGCAGGCCGCGGCCAGTTCGGCGCCTTCCCGCAGCGCGGCGGTGGCCTCGGCCGACTCCCCCAGCCTGCGGCCCAGCAGCACCAGCGCCCGCGCCAGCTCCAGGTCGTTGGCCGAGCCACGGAGCGTGCCAACCGCGTCACGCAGCAGGTCCAGGCCGCGGTCTCCCCCGTGCAGCCAGCCCTGCAGCCGCAGGGCCCGGCCGATGGCCGAGGCCGCACCCCACGACTCGGCCCAGGCGTGCTCCTCCTCGGCCAGCGCCAGCGCGGACGGGTGGTCGCCGAGGCGCTGGTGCAGGCTGATCGCCCACGGCCGCCACGGGTAGAGCGCGGAATTGCGCCAGCCGGAGGCCTCCAGCAGCCTGCCCACGGTGAGCAGTTCGTCCAGCGCGCTGACCCACTGGCCCTGGTGCGCGTCGACCGCGGCCTCCAGGATCGACCCGACCGCGGTCAGGCTCAGGCTCTCCGAGCGGCGCCTGCCCACGCCGCTGAGGATGCGCTTGCTCAGCTCGGCGTCCCGCAGTTCCAGCGCCACCGCGGCCAGCGAGACCATGGCGCAGGCGCTGACCTCGTGCCAGTCGGCGTCGACCAGCTGCATCGCGCGCTCGGCCTGCTCGCGGGCGGCGGGCAGCCTGCCGCGCGCGGTGAGCACCAGCGAGTGCTCCACGTGCACCAGCGCGTCGGCCACGGTGACCCGCTGCCGCCGCGCCTGCCGCTCGATGGAGAGCCAGGAACTGATGCCCTGCACCGAATCCGCCGCGATCAGGGTGAGCACCAGCAGCGGCAGCGCGGTGTGCACGTGCGAGGGCGTGGCCGGTTCCCGCTCCAGGACCCGGTTGGCCAGCGAGGCCAGCTCGGCGGCCGGGCGCCGGGAACTGATCGTGGCGGCGTGCAGCAGCACGACGATCAGCTCGCGTTCGGCACCCGAGCGCATCGGCGGGTGCTCGCCGAGCCCGCGCAGCCGTTCACTGGCCGAAGCCAGCTCCGCCGGGTCCTCGTGCCCGGCGTGCCGGAGCCGGGCCTCCAGCCGCAGCGCGATCTCCCGCGCCGAACCGTCCAGCGTGTCCGCGCTGCCCAGGTCGGCGGCCACCTGCCCGATCAGGTCGATCATCGACGCCGGGGGCGCGCCGAGCACGGTCGGTGCGATGCGCAGCACCGCGGCGGCCCGGTCGCGCGGGGTGGTCAGCAGCGGAACGGCCTGGGAGACGTGGCGTTCGCAGGCAGCCGGGTCGAACCCGCGTTCGGCGGTGGCGAGGTCGATCAGCAGCCGCGCGCGGTCCTCGCCCTCGGTGGAGCTGTCCAGCAGCGCGCGGCGCAGGTACCGGGCGGCGGTGTCCGGCGCGCCGCGGCGCAGCGCGGTGTCGGCGGCGGCCCGCAGCACCACCACCGACCACGGCTGGCGCGAGGCGGTCACCGCCATCAGCTGCGCGGCCACCTGCTCGGCCGGGGCGCCGAAGCGGTAGAGCAGCGCGGCGGCCGAATCGTGCAGCCGCTCGCGCTCGACCACGGTCATCGACGCCTCCACCGCGTCCTGCACCACCCGGTGGAAGAACCGCGGTTCCTGCTCGGTGGCCAGCAGGCCGAGCTGGTGCAGCGAGCGCAGCGCGCCGGCGAAGCCGATCGCGTCGAGCCCGGCCAGCCGCGCGATCAGCTCCGGATCGCCCTGCTCGCCGAAGGTGGCGATGGCCGCGGCCAGGTCCCGCACCGGCTGCGGCTGGTTGCGCAGCCCGCTCTCCACCCGCTCGCGCAGCTTCGACGGCCGCTGCGTGCGCAGCTGCGGTACCTGCGCGGCCTCCGGGCGGCAGCCGGTGGCGACCAGGCTGAACAGCAGGGAGTTGAGGAACAGCGGGTTGCCGGCGCAGGATTCGTGGCAGGCGTTGGTGAACTCCTCGTCGGCTTGTTCGCCGAAGTGGCGCAGGATCACCTCACCGGTGGCCGCGAACGACAGCGGCGCCGGGGTGAGCACCCGGGTGGCCGCATCGGCGACCTCGCGCACCAGTGCGTGCTGCGCGCGCGGATCACCGTCGCGCAGCGTGCAGACCACCACCACCCGCAGCCCCTGCAACCGCCGGGCCAGGTAGGCGAACCACCGCAGCGACGGCACGTCCGCCCACTGCAGGTCGTCGACCAGCAACAGCAGCGGGGTCTCTTCGCCGACGTTGGCCAGCAGCGTGCACAACCCGTGCAGCACGGATTCGGACTGGGCCACGTCCCTGGTTTCCGCGGGGGGCACCGCGTCGTCGGCGAAGACCAGCTTGGCGAACCCGGCGCGCTCGGTCATCCAGTGCTCGCGCGCCTCTTCGGGGGTGCCCGCCAGCAGGCTGTCGAACAACTGGCGGACCACGCCGAAGGCGAAGTCCTGCTCCATCGGCGCCGCGTTCGCCCGCAGCACCCTGGCCTCGGACCCGGTGACCAGCCCCGGCAGCCGCTGCAGCAGCGCGGTCCGGCCGATGCCCAGCGGGCCGCGCAGCAGGATCAGCGCGGATTCGCCCGCCGCGGCGGCGCGCAGCGCCTTCGCCACCAGCGCGAGTTCGCCGTCCCGCTCGAGCAACATCGGCTCAGAACCCCTCCATCGACCTGACCAGCGCGCCCAGTTCGGCCCGTCCGCTGATGCCGAGCTTGCGGTAGACGCAGCTCAGCCGCCGCTCCACGGTGCGCTTGGTGACCGAGAGCACCTGCGCGATCTCCCCGTTGGCGCGGCCGCGGGCGACCATGACCGCGACCTTACGCTCCGGCTCCGACAGCGAGGTCCAGATCGGCGAAACCGGCGCGGCGGGCGGGGTGCCCGCCCGCTCGCCCAGCTCCCGCAGCCGCGCGGTGAGCCAGTGCGAACGGTGGATGGTGGCCAGCGCGGCGGCCTCGGCCAGCAACGGCGGGGCCGCCGCCGGATCGCCGTCGTCCAGTTCGGCCGCCGCGGCCTCGAGCAGGGCCAGGGTGTAGACCGGGCTCAGCCGGTACCCGCGCAGCACCCGCAGCGCTTCGCGGGCCCGGAGCACGCGGTCCTCACCGGACAGCCGGGAGAAGCCCATTTCGGCCCAGCCCAGCGCACTCGGCGCCCCCCACTTCTCGGCCAGCGTCCACTCCTCCAGGCTCAGCCGCTGCGCTTCCTTGACGTGGCCCAGCGCGGCGGCCGCGCCGGCGGCCACCGACCGCCACGGCAGCAGGCCCGGGTTCACGATGTTCTGCCGCAGCAACCGCCTGCCGCACTCGCGGAACCGGTCCAGCGCGGCCACCGGGTCGCCCTCGGCCAGCGCCAGCAGCGCCTTGGCGAACATGAAGTAGGCGGAGAAGGCGCCTTCGGCCGGGCTGTCCCGCGCGGCCAGTTCCCTGGCCCGGTCGAGCCGTCCATATTGGACGTCGATGCACATCCGCAGGGAAACCGGGTAGAGCACCATGTTCGGGTGCCAGCCGCTCAGCGGCAGCGCGCGCTCGGCGGCGGCCAGGTCCCGTTCGGCGACGTCGTTGCGGCCGGTGCGCATGCTCAGCTCGGCCCGCACCGCCAGCACCCGCGCGGTGCCCGCCCGCAGGTGCGCGCGCTGCACGTCGGCCAGCAGCGCGTTCAGCTGGACCTCGGCCTCCTCCAGGTCGTCGGTGAGGATCAGCGCGCGGCAGGCGGAGAGCCGGGGCATCACCAGCAGCGGGCGCGCCTGCTCCCGGCGCAGCGCCCGGCGGGCGAGCACCCGGGTGGCCTGCAGGTCGTTCGCCGAGGCCGCCAGCTGCCAGGCCCTGGCCCCGGCCTGCGCGGTGTCCAGCGGGTGGTCCGGCAGCGACGGCATCTCCGGCACCATCGGCTCGCCGTCGTCCTGGCGGGTCTGCTCGGAAAGCCAGTACAGCGCCAGCATGCTGTCCTTTTCGGACTCGTGCTCGGCGAGCACCGCCTCGGCGGCCACCCGGCGGGCCCAGTGGCTGTCGCCCCGGCTCAGCTTGGCGTCCACCGCGCGCAGCCGCAGCCCGGCGAACTCGGGCCCGGGGGTGGTGGCGAGTTCGCTCAGCCGCCGGTCACTGGCCACCGGGGCCGCGGCCACCTGCACCGAGGCCAGTTCGAAGGTCAGCCGGGCGCGGGTCACCGGGTCCAGCGGTTCCTCCAGCACGCGGTTGAGGTAGGCGGTCGCCAGGCCGTCCTCGCCGTCGCGCAGCGCGGCGGCGAAGCTGCGGCGCAGCAGGTGCTCCGCCCACCGGCTGCCGATCGGCCCGGCGCACAGCAGGATCCGCGCCACGTCGGGATCACCGGCGCCGGCCCGGTAGGCCAGTTCCGCCGCGCGGGCGTGCAGTGCGGCGCGTTCGGGGCCCGGCATGCGCTCCAGCACCCTGGCCGCCACCACCGGCGCGCGCACCCGCAGCCGCTCCCCCTCGCCGACCGTCAGCCCGCTGGAGGCGAGGATCGAGCGGATCCGCGATTCGTGCAGGGTGGGCTCCCCGGCCAGCCGGCAGAGCAGCGGGAAGTCGAGCACGTGCCCGCAGACGGCGACGGCCCGCAGCACCGACATGGTCTCCGCGGACAGCCCGTCCAGCACCCGGGTGGCGTACTCGCCGAGCGCGGCCTCGCCGATGGCCCGCAGGCGCGGCACCCCGGCGGCCACCGGGCGGTCGCCCCGGTCCCGGAACTCGCCGAGAACTTCCTTGAGCAGCAAGGGATTGCCCCCGGTGGCGGCCAGCGCGGCGGCGGTGAACGCGGGCTCGCCCGGCTCGCCGCAGACCAGCTCCACCGCGTCCGCCACCCCACGCGGGCCGAGCGGGGCCAGCGGCAGTTCGACGGTGTCCACCTGCCCGCCGGGCACCAGGCTCGACACCGGCTCGGCGTCCCCGCAGACACCGCCGCCGGTGCTGGCCAGCAACGCGAGCCGGGTGCCGGGCAGCCGGCGCACCAGCGCGTGCAGCCAGGCCGACGACGCCGGGTCCAGCCACTGCGCCTCCTCGACGATCACCATCGTCGGCCGGGTGCGCGCGGACCGGGTCAGCTCGGCCAGCCCCGGCAGCTGGTCCGGTCCGGCCAGCACCTCGCGCACCCGCGGCACCAGCGGTGTGAGCAGCTGCGCGACCACGCCGTAGCGCAGCTCGTGCTCGGCCGGGGTCGCCTTGGCCCACAGCACCCGCACGCCCTGCCCACCGGCCAGCCGCGCCAGCCAGCGCAGCAGCTCGAACTGGCCGAGGCCGGGCGCGCCGGAGATGGCCACCACCGACGGCGTGCCGCGGTCGAGCGCGCCGAGCACGGTGGTCAGCGCGTTCCGCTCGGCCTGCCGCTCCAGGCCGAACACCTCGGTGAACCGGTCACCGTTCACGACAGCACCCGCTTCGCCGCGCCGCCGAGCGAGGACGGCATGTCGGCCAGCGCGGTGGCCAGCTCGGCGCGCGAACCGACGCCGAGCTTGCGGTAGACGTTGGTCAGGTGCGATTCGACCGTGCGCACGGTGACGAACAGCGATTCGGCGATGGCGCGGTTGCCCGCCCCGGCCACCGCGAGCGCGGCGACCTTGCGTTCGGTACCGGTGAGCATGTCGACCGGTGATTCGGTGATCTCCCGCATCCGCCCGCCCGCGGCGACCAGGCCCCGGCGCGCCGACCTCGCCAGCGCCAGCGCACCGCAGCGGCGGGCCAGGTCGGCGGCGGTGCGCAGGTGCCCGCGGGCGCGTTCGCGGTGCCCCGCCTGCAGCAGTGCCTGTCCCAGGCGGAACTCGGCGCGGGCCTGCTCCAGCCGGGCGGGGGAGCGCGCCAGCAGCGAAGCGGCTTCGGCGAGCAGGTCCATCCCGGCCGTGCCGGGGGTGATCACCCCGCGGGCCAGCGCGGCCAGCCCCAGCACCCGCGGGGTGCCCCAGCGGCGGGCCAGTTCGCTGCCGTGGTCGACGATCTCCACCGCGTCGCCCGGCCGCCGGGTGTCGGCCAGCACGCACGCCGCCTCCACCCACCACGGCACGAACGCCGGGTTCACCAGCCCGGCCTGCTTGAGCGACCGGCCGCACTCGTCGAACAACGCCAGCGCGCTGTCGGCGTCGCCGCGGGCCCACCGCGCCCTGGCCCGGGTCATCAGGAACCAGTGGTACTCCCAGACGAACCGGTCCAGGCCGGTGCGCCCCACCCCGGCCAGCAGTTCCTCGGCGCGCTCGGGTTCCCCGCGGTCGACCAGCGCGGCGGCGAGCGCCGTCGGCGGCATGGTCACCGCGTCGCCCCACGGTTCGCCGCGGCTGACGTCGAGCGAGACCTGCGCGTCGGAGATCGCGTCGGCCAGTTCGCCGAGGCCGTGCATGATGAACGCGCGGAAGGACAGCGTCAGCACGTAGGTGCGCACCGCCGCGTTCTCCCTGGCGTGGTCGAGCACCCGGTCGAGCGCGTCCATGCAGTCGCCGACCTCGTCGGCGAAGCTGAGCGCGAGCGCGGAGGACAGCAGCGACCAGCCGCCGAGGGTGACCCCCGGCCCGCGCATCGCCCGGCGCGCCTGCTCCACCGCCAGCGCCGGGGAGGTGCCGTCCATCGCGGTCACCACGGTCATCGTGCCGAGCAGCTGCCGCTGGGCCGGGGTGTCCCCCGGCGGCGGGGTCATCCGCGCCACCCGCGCGCGGATCGGCGCGATGGTGGCCTTCTCGTCGACGCCGGTGAGCAGCAGCGCCGATTCGACGTGCGTGCGCAGTTCGCGGTCGGCCGGATCGGGTTCGGGCCCCAGTTCCAGGTCCAGCGCGTCGAGCACCTCGCCGAGCACCCGCACCGCCTCCGGCGACTTCTGCACGTGCAGGCAGGTCATGCCGAACTGCACCGCGACCATCGCCCTGGTGCGCACGTCCAGCGCCAGCACCAGCGCCTCGCGCAGCAGCGCCGCCCCCTTCGGCGGGTCGATCTCCACCAGTGACCGCGCCAGCTGCAGCCGGACCGGCACGCTCTCCGGTTCGGCCTCCAGAACCCGGTGCAGGTAACGGATCGCGGCTTCGGGCGCCCCCCGCAGCTCGGCCCGCGCGGCCGCCGCGCGCAGCACCCCGGTCATCCACGGCTGGGTCACCTCCGGCACCAGCAGCAGCAGGTTCGCCACGTCCTCGGCGGGCCGCCCGGCGTCGCTGAGCAGGCTGGCGGCCCGCACGCGCAGCGCGGCGAGTTCGCCGGTGCCGATCGAGTCCAGCACCGCCGTGCGCACCACGTCGTGCACCGGTTCGGTCCGGTCGGCGGCCAGGATGTCCGCGCCGCGCAACAGCTCCAGCGCCGTCTCCACCCGGGCGGACGGCACCCCGGCGAGCGCGCCGAGCAGTTCCTCGCCCTGGTCGCCGAGCACCGCCACGGCCACCGCGACCGCACGCACCCAGTCCGGTTTGCGCTCCAGCGCGGCGCGGACCGAGGTGGCCACCACGTACCGGCCGACCTCGGTGACCCGGCGGGCGCCGTCGCGGTCGGGTGCCACGCCCAGTTCGCGCAGTTCCTGCAGCAGCCGGGTGAGCACCAGCGGGTTGCCGCCGGAGACCACCGCGGCGTTGTGCACGAAGGACGGATCCGCGGGCCCGGGGAACTCCCGGCCGATCACGGTGGCCACGTCGGCGTCGGCCAGCGGGCCCACGCCGATGGTGACCGCCCGCGGTTGCGCGGTGATGTCGGCCAGCGCGCCGGGTGCCACCGGTTCGGTCTCGGTGCGCAGCGCGAGCACCACCAGCAGCGGCAGGGTGTCCGCCCGCCGCATCAGGAACTCCAGCCAGCGCAGGGACCGCTCGTCGCACCAGTGCACGTCGTCCAGCGCCAGCACCAGCGGCCCGTCGGCCATCAGGTTCACCGCGAGCCAGTACAGCCCGTGCAGCGCCGGGTAGTCCGCGGCCGAGGAACCGGTGTTCCCCGGGTCGTCGGCCAGGGCGACCAGGGCGCGGCGGGCGCCGCCGCGCAGCAGCGGGGACCGCTCGGTCAGCTCCAGCGAACCGAACAACGCCTGCGCGCCGCCGTACCCGGTGCCCGCCACCACTTCCCCGCAGGCGCCGTGCAGCACCCGCATGCCTTCCCCGGCGGCCTGGGCGGTGAACGCCCGCAGCAGACTGGATTTGCCGATCCCGCTGGGTCCGGAAAGGACGACCAGGCCCGCGTCCCCGGCGCGGGCGGCCGCGGCCCGGCGCGCGAGCGCCCCCAGCTCGCCACCCCGGCCGACGAGCACACCGGGGCCGCCGGGGACGTCCGTCCGCTCGACCAACTGGTCCTCCCTTGCGCGGCGCAGCCCGTGACGACTTCGCCAGATGGCGGGTCACCCCCGCATCCCGGCCCCCACGCCGCATCCGCGGGACCAAGGTTAGGCGGCTCGCGGGTCATCGTGCACGACCGGTGATCCGGCCGTGGAACCGTACAGTCGTACGGTGACCCCGTCCGGCCTTCCGCGTGGTCGCCGCCCTTTCCGGTGAACATTTCCCCGGCGACCGCGCCGAGCAGGTGTTCCGCCGCGCACAACGGTGTTACGGCGGCCGATGCCACCACCGCGGAGCAGGCGAACCGCCCATATCCCCCACGACCCCGCCGCGGCCCGGAGTTACCGTTCGATGGGCGGCCGATGGAAAACACCGATCAAGCCTGGAAGAGCGGTTCCACGCAGTGCGTTCGAACGCACACACAGTGCACTGTTCACTGTGGTCGGTCATTAACCAACTGTGTTTTATGCCGCGCCTCCGGCGCGGCGGCGAGGTCGCTTTTGAGCCGGTCATCGGAGGACGGCACGCCGTGCCGCTGGGCGGCCCGGCGCACCGCCCTCCGGTGACCGGCGCGACCTCGCGGGGTTCACCTGAGCTGTTCCCCGAATGTCCGCGAAAAGCGGAAAAAGAGGGCGAAGAGCGGGGAAATGCCGCAAGACTAGGCAAATCCCGGGGAGGGCGCGGGTCTACTGGGGCCGCCCCTGCCACGGCAAGCCGTAGAGGTGACTGATGACGATTTTCGCCGTGCCGGACTCGGCCGAGGCGGTCGACCACCGCGATCCGGTGCACCGGCTGGCCCAGCTGCTCGACCCCGGCTCGCTGGTGCCCGTCCACGCCGGCGAGGGGATCGGCCTCGCCGTGGCGCGCGGGCTCGTCGGCGGTACGCCGGTGATCGCCTACTGCACCGACGGCAGCCGGATGGGCGGCGCCATCGGCGTCGACGAGGCACCCCTGATCGTCGAGGCGATCGACCTCGCCGTCGAGCAGGGCTGCCCGGTGATCGGCGTCTGGCACTCCGGGGGCGCGAAGCTCAACGAGGGCGTGGCCGCGCTCGACGGCATCGGCCGCATGTTCGCCGCCATGGTCCGCGCCTCGGGCCGCGTGCTGCAGCTGTCCGTGGTGCTCGGCCCGGCCGCCGGTGGCGCGGCCTACGGCCCGGCGCTGACCGACCTGGTGGTGATGTCCGAAGCCGGCCGGGTGTTCGTCACCGGGCCCGACGTGGTCCGCTCGGTCACCGGCGAGCAGATCGACATGGCCGGTCTCGGCGGCGCGGAGGCACACGGGCGCAAGTCCGGCGTCGTGCACGTGACCACCGGGACCGAAGCCGAAGCCTTCGCCGAAGCCCGGCGGATCGTCGGCTTCGTCGGCAGGCCGGGCTCGGTCGACACGAAGGCCGTCACCGGCACCGGAGACCTCCGGGCGCTGCTGCCCGATTCCCCCCGCCGCGCCTACGACGTCAAACCACTCGTGCGCGCCCTGCTCGACGACGGCGATTTCGCCGAACTGCAGGCGAAGTGGGCGCCGAACATCGTCGTCGGCTTCGGCCGGATCGGCGGGAAGACCGTCGGCGTCATCGCGAACAACCCGCTGCGCAAGGGCGGCTGCCTGGATTCGCTGTCCGCGGAGAAGGCCTCGCGGTTCGTGCGGATGTGCGACTCCTTCGGCATCCCGCTGCTGGTGCTGGTCGACGTGCCGGGGTACCTGCCCGGCGTCGGGCAGGAGTGGGGCGGGGTGGTCCGCCGCGGCGCCAAACTGCTGCACGCCTTCGCCGAAGCCGTCGTCCCCCGGATCACCCTGGTCACCAGGAAGTCCTACGGCGGCGCGTACATCGCGATGAACTCCCGCTCGCTCGGCGCCAGCGCGGTGCTCGCCTGGCCCGAGGCCGAGGTCGCGGTGATGGGCGCCGAGGCCGCGGTCGGCATCCTGCACCGCAAGAAGCTCGCCGCCGCACCGGAACACGAGCGCGAGGCGCTGCTGGCCACGCTGGTCGCCGAGCACGAGCTGATCGCCGGCGGGGTCGGCCGGGCACTGGGCATCGGCGTGGTCGACGAGGTCATCGAACCGGCGGACACCCGGCAGCGCCTGGCGGGCCTGCTCGCCTCCTTCCCGCACACCCGGGGAGAGCACCGCAACATCCCGCTCTGAGCGTCGTCACCGCGAACCCGGTCCGCTTGGGTAGGGTTGCCGCACCGGGAACGGGTGTGGCAAGGGCGGGTTCTCCGGTGCCCGCCGGAAGGGATGATCGGTGACCGGGAGCGGAACCACGGTGCGCGCCCTGCTGGCCCGCGTGCTGCGCGAGTCGGGTGACGAGTTGACGGAGAACTGGGTGACGGCCCAGTCGGGGCGCCTCGCCGAGGGCCACCAGCCCGGCAGGGCGGAACTGCTGGCCGAAGCGGCCGCGGTGCTCGAGGCGCTGCGCACGGGGCTCGACTCCGACCTGCCCGCCGGCCGGGTCGTCCGCGAGCACCTGCCGCTGCGCGACGCGATCACCGACCTGTCCTCCCGGCGTGCCCGCGACGGTGCCGCCCCGCAGGACACCGCGATGGCCACCCTCTCGCTCAAGGAGATCCTGCTCGCCGCCGTGCGCCGGGAGACCACCGACCCGGCGGTGCTGCTGGAGACCTCGCTGGTGGTCAACCAGCTGCTCGACACCGCGGGCCTGCTCACCTTCCAGTCCTATGTAGAGGGACGGGAGGAGATCATCCGGCGGCAGCACGAGCAGATGCTCGAACTGTCCACCCCGGTCATCCGGCTGTGGCGGCACATCCTCGCGGTACCGCTGATCGGCACCCTGGACAGCGCCCGCACCCAGGTGGTGATGAACGGGCTGCTCGAAGCCATCCAGGCCAACGAGGCCAGGGTGGCGATCATCGACATCACCGGGGTGCCCACGGTGGACACCGTGGTCGCCCAGCACCTGCTGCAGACCGTCGGCGCGGTGCGGCTGATGGGCGCGGAGTGCCTGATCAGCGGCATCCGCCCGGCGATCGCGCAGACCATCACCCAGCTCGGCATCGACCTGTCGATGATCAGCACCCGCAGCACGCTGGCCGACGCGCTGGCCGAGGCGATGCGCGTGGTGCGGGACGGCAGCGACGACGCCAGCGGCACCGGCGAGCAGTTCGCGGAGCTCCGGTGACCGGCCCCGTCCCGATCCTGCGCCTCGGCGACATCCTGCTCACCGGGCTGCTCAACGACCTCGACGACAAGACCGCGCTGGAGTTCACCGGCGAACTCGTCGACCGCATCGCCGACGAGGGCGCCAGCGGGGTGGTGATCGACATCTCGCGGCTGGAGATCATCGACTCGTTCGTGGCCAGGGTGCTGATGGAACTGGCGGGCACCGGCAAGCTGCTCGGGGCCCGGATGATCGTGGCGGGGATGCGGCCCGCGGTGGCGATCACGCTGTCCGAACTCGGCCTGCAGCTGTCCGGGGTGGAGACCGCGCTGAACGCCGAGCGCGCGATGGCGCGGCTGGGCTGGGAGCAGCGGCGGACCGGTGCCCATGCACACGGGTGAGACCACCACCCAGCCGGGTGGTGCGGTGCCCGAGGAGCACCACGCCATCGCCGACGAGCGCGACCTGCTGCGGTCGCGGCACGCGGTCCGCGCCGCGGCCGTCGCGGCCGGGTTCGACCTGGTCGGCCAGACCAAGCTGGTCACCGCGGCCAGCGAACTGGTGCGCAACGCCTACATCCACGGCGGCGGCGGGGTGCTGCGCATCGTGCCGCTGACCGGGGCGGGCGGGCGCCGGGGCGTGCGGCTGGTGGTCTCCGACGACGGGCCGGGCATCCCGGACGTGGACACCGCGCTCAGCGACGGCTACAGCACCGGCGCCGGGCTCGGCCACGGCCTCGGCGGCACCCGGCGGCTGGTGGACGAGTTCCGCATCGAATCCGAACCGGGCCGCGGCACCACCGTCGTGGTGGAGCGCTGGGCATGAGCTCCCCGCTCGCCGTCGGCGGGTTCACCAGGCAGCTGCGGGTGGACCACGTCAGCACGGTCCGCGTGGCCGCGCGGATCGCCCGTGAGCTGGCGAGCGCGGCCGGCTTGCCCTCGCCGCTGCCGGACCAGGCCGCGGTGGTGGCCTCGGAACTGGCCAGCAACCTGGACAAGCACGCCCGCGAGGGCCAGCTCTACCTCCAGCCGGTGCTGCACGGCACCGGCGTGGACATCATCGCCGCGGACGGCGGTCCCGGCATGCTCGACGTGGACCGCTGCCTGGCCGACGGGCACACCACCACCGGCACGCTCGGCGCCGGGCTGGGTGCGATCCGCCGGATGGCGGGCGAGTTCGCGGTGCACTCCGTGCCGGGTGAGGGCACGCTGATCAGCGCCCGCCTGCTGGCGCCGGGCGGCCCGCGGCGGCCACCGGTGGCGCACCTGAACGTGCCGGCGCCCGGGGAGGAGGTCAGCGGCGACCTGACCGCGGTGCGGGAGACCGAAGCCGGGTTCACCCTGCTCACCGCCGACGGCCTCGGGCACGGGCCGGACGCCGCCGAAGCCTCCGCGGCGGTGCTCCGCGCGTTCGACGCGGACCCGGCGCGCCCGCTGCCCGCGTTGTTCACCGAACTGCACCGCGCCGCCAGGCAGACCAGGGGCGCGGCCGTGGCGGTGCTGCGGCGGCGGGGGACGCACGGGGAGTTCCTCGGCATCGGCAACGTCAGCGCGGCGGTGCTGGCGGACGGTTCCGCACGGCAGCTGCTCAGCCTGCCCGGGGTGGTGGGGCTGCGCCTGCCGCCCGCCGCGGTGCGGCCGGTGGACCTGCCGGACGGCGCCACCGCGGTGCTGCACTCCGACGGGGTGGCCGGTGGCTGGCTGCCCGGCGCGGCCACCCGGGCCGGGCTGGTGCCCGCGCTGCTGGCGGCGTCGCTGGTGCACCGCCACCGGGTGCCCCGCGACGACGCCTCCGTGCTGGTGGTGCAGTTCCCCGGAGCACCGGGATGAGCTGGGAACTGCGGACCACGGCTCCGCACCAGCGGCTGCCGCAGCTGCGGGCGAACCTGCGTCAGCTGTGCGACCGGCACGGCGTGCCGCTGGAGGTGCGGGCACGGCTGGTGCTCTCGGCGACCATGGTGGCGCGGGCCGCGCCACCCGGGGCGCCGCTGACGCTGAGCGCCACCGTCCGGCGCGAGACCAGCTCGGTCCTCCTGGTGGTCACCGTGGAGCTGGCCGTTCCGCCCGCCGAACTGCCCGAACTGCCGCTGCCCGCCGAACCGGCGGGGCCCGGCAGGCTGGTCTGGCGGCTGCCGGTGCCCGGGCACCCCGCCCGGGGCCGGGCCTCGGACGAGGAACTGGCCACCGAGGAAGAACTGCGGGCGGTGCTCGCCCGCGCCGACGCCATCGAGCACGAGCACCGGCAGCTCAAGCACGAAATCGCCGAGACGAACAGCGGTGTGCTGGCCATGTACGTCGACCTGGAGCAGCGCGACGAGCAGCTGCGCGAGGCGCACGCGCTGATCTTCCGCGAGCTCAAGCACGCGTTGCGCCCGCCGCCGCCCGCGGTGCCGGGGGTGGAGCTGGGCGTGCGGTACGACCCGGCCGATCCGCAGGCCCCGACCGGCGGTGACCTCTACGACTGGTTCCTGCTGCCGGACGGCACCCTGCACATCACCGTGGTCGACGCGGTCGGGCACGGGGTGACCTGCACCCGGCACGCCCTGCAGGTCACGCACGCGGTCCGGGCGCTGGCGCTGGAGGGGCGGCCGCTGGAGGAGCTGATCGAGCGGACCGCGCACACCGTGCTCGCCGGGGAACCGCGGCTGCGGGCCACCGTGCAGGTGGCGCGGCTGCACCCGGAGACCGGGCAGCTGCGGCTGGCCGGTGGCGGGCACCCGCCCGCGCTGGTGGTCTCCGGGGACGACGTCCGGTTCCTGCCCACCCCCGGCCGCGGCATCGGTTTCCCGCAGCCGGGCAGCGACACCCTCGTCCGGCACCGGCTGCACCCCGGCGACCTGCTGTTGCTGTACACCGACGGGCTGACCGAGAGCCGGAAGGACGCCGAGGAGGGCGAGCAGCGCCTGCGGGCGGTGGCCCGCCGCCACGCCGGCCGGCCGGCCGGGGAGCTGACCGAGGCGGTGGTGCGCGACATGCACGAAGTCGTCACCCACCTCGACGACACCCTGCTGCTGGCTGCCCGGCTACGACCGGCGGCGGCGCGGGGTGAGCCGGACGCCGGGTAGCACCGGAGCCGGGATCCGCTCGCCGCCGTGGCCGTCGACCACGCCGAAACGGGTGCCCGCGGCCCAGTCGGCGCGGGCGGCGGCGATCTCGTCGTGGCTGCGCCCGACGAAGTTCCACCACATCACCAGTTCGCCGGGGAACGGCTCACCGCCGAGCAGCAGCGCGCGGGCGTGGCCGGTGATGCCCAGTTCCGCGCGCCCCGTGCCGAGGTGGAGCAGCGGGCCCGCGCCGAGCGGCACGCCGTCCACCTCGAGCTCCCCGTCGATCACCAGCAGGGCGTGCTCGAAGTCCGGGCGCAGCGGCAGGACCGCCCGCGCGCCGGGGGTGACCGCCAGTTCGGCGCCCAGCAAGGGGGTGTGCACCGTGGCGGGTGAAACGGCGTCACCGAGCGCGCCCATCAGCACGGTCGCGGTGACCCCGTCCGCGGTGTAGGCGGGCAGGTCGGTGTGCTGCTCGAAGGACGGCTCGATGCCCAGCGCGGCGTCGGGCAGCGCCACCCACAGCTGCAAGGCGTGCAGCAGCGGGACTTCCCCGGTGCCGCGCACCGAGAACTCCGAATGCGCGATACCGCGTCCCGCGGTCATCAGGTTCAGCTGCCCCGGGCGCACGAGCACGTCCGAGCCGACCGAATCCCGGTGCCGGATCTGTCCGGCCAGCGGCCAGGTCACCGTCTGCAGGCCGGTGTGCGGGTGCGGCAGCACGTTCATCTCGACCCGTTCCGGGCCGAACCGGTCGAGGAAGCACCAGGCGCCGACGGCGGGCAGGGCCCGCTGCGGCAGCAGCCGGTCCACCTTCATCCCGCGCACCCCGCCGAGCGGCACCGCCCGCGGTTCGTGGAACTCCGCCACCGCGCCCTCCCCGGCCGCCGACCGGCGGAGCGGCGCCTCGGGCCTGCTGTCCAGGCCGGTCATCGCCCGCTCCGGCCGACGTGGGCTTCGTAGCCGGGGTTGCGTTCGAGGTACTTCGCGATGAACGGGCACAGCGGCACGATCACCCGCCCCCGCCGGACCACGTCGTCGAGCGCACCGGCGGCGAGCACCTTGCCCAGCCCCTGACCGCCGAACTCGTCGCCGACCTCGGTGTGGGTGAAGACGGTCCGGTCACCGTCCTCCCGGTACTCGGCGAAACCGGCCACCCGGTCACCGACGAAGACCTCGTACCGGGAGCCGTCCTGGTTCCGCTCCACCCGCGGTCGCTCAGCCATCACCGTTCTCCTCACTGCCACCGGTACTTCCGCCGATGCCTCGCAGCACCACGGCCAGTCCGCCGCGGAACTCCTCGTCGGCGCCGATCCGCCTGGCCCGGCGCGCGGTTTCACGCAGCCGGGGGAATTCGGTCTCGGGCAGCGCGGCCAGCGCGTCGGTGCCCGGACCGGACAGCGGCCCCAGGTGCTCGGCCTGCAGCGCGCCGAGCAGGTAACCGACCAGCACGCGGAAGGCGATGACCCGGCGCTGCCCGTGGAACCCGGCGTCGGCCAGCACGCCCAGCACGGCCTCACCCCAGCGGGCCGAGGCCGGCGACGAATGCCGGTGGGTGAGCAGCAGCGGCACCACGGCGGGGTGGCCGCCGACGGCCGCGCGCATCCGCTCGGCGTAGGTGGTCAGCCGGGTGCGCCACGGCGCCCGCGGCGGTGCTTCGAGGTCGATTCCGCCGAGCACCAGTTCCACGATGAGCGATTCGAGCTGCTCGCGGTCCTCGACGTAGCGGTAGAGCGACATCGTGCCCATGCCGAGTTCGCTCGCCACGGCACGCATGGACAGCGCCGCGAGGCCGTCGCGGTCGAGCACGGCGAGCGCGGCGGTGGCGATCCGGGCGGGGGTCAGGGAGCGGGGGCGGGGCATCTCGTTGACAGCGTACGGCATACGCGCATACGTTCGTAGGCGTACACCGCACGCTTACGAATCCAGGAGGAAGCATGACCAGGCGGATCCAGCCGGGCACGGTGCTCGAACCACGCGAGATCGACGTGGTGGACGGGGAGCCGGTGGCCGTTCCGCTGCGGGGGCGGCTGGTGCACCTGCAGTTCCGGCGGTTCGCCGGCTGCCCGGTGTGCAACGTGCACCTGCGCTCGGTGACCCGGCGGCACGCCGAACTGAGCGCGGCCGGGGTGCTGGAGGTGGCCGTCTTCCACTCCCCCGAGGCCGAACTGCGGGAGCACACCGCGGACCTCCCGTTCGCCGTGGTCGCCGATCCGGGCAAGCGGCTCTACCGCGAGTTCGGCGTGGAGTCGGGCCCGCGGGCCCTGCTCGACCCGCGGGCGTGGCGGCCGGTGCTGCGCGGCGTGGCGGCCGGGCTGCTCCGGCGCGACCGGCTGCCCGCCCCGAAGCAGGAACACGGCAGGCTCGGGCTGCCCGCGGACTTCCTGATCGGCGGGGACGGCACCGTGCTCGCGGCGAAGTACGGGGAGCACGTCTACGACCAGTGGAGCGTGGACGAGATCCTGGCGCTCGCCCGCGCCGGAACTGACGTACCCCGCGGCTAACGTGTGCGCCGTGCCCACCGCTGAAGAGATGCTGAGTACCACCGCCGTCGCCGAACTGGCCCGCTGCCTCGGGAAAGCCGCTCCCGGACTGGACCTTTCGGCGTTGCGTGCCGCCCCGGGCGCGGTACCGGGGATGAGCTTCGGCGAACGCGGCCGGTTCGTCCGGGACGCGGTGCTCGCCGGGCTGCCCGCCGACTACCCGGAGTTCGAAGCCGTCGTCCGCGCCGCGCTGGCCGATCCGCGGTTCACCGGCTGGATGGTCTGGCCGGTCACCGAAGCGGTGGCGGTGCGGGCGCTGCCGGAGCACTTCGACGCCGGGCTCGGCCTGCTGGCCGCGCTCACCCCGCTGCTCACCGCGGAGTTCGCCATCCGGTCCTTCCTGGACACCGACCTGGACCGGGCGCTGGCGGTGGCGCTCTCCTGGGCGAAGCACGAGAACGAGCACGTGCGCAGGCTCGCCAGCGAGGGCACCCGCCCGCGGCTGCCGTGGGCCCGGCGGGTCAGGGCGATCACGCGGCGGCCGGCGGCGGCGCTGCCGGTGCTCGACGCCCTGCACCGCGACGAGTCGGAGTACGTCCGGCGTTCGGTGGCCAACCACCTCAACGACATCAGCAGGCTCGACCCGGAACTGTGCGTGCGGACCGCGGCCCGCTGGCTGGCAGGCGGTGGCGAGCACACCCGCCGGCTGGTCCGGCACGGCCTGCGCACCCTGGTCAAGCAGGGCGACCCGGCCGCGCTGGAACTGCTCGGCTTCGGCCCGCCTGCCGGGCTGGCGGTGGACGGGCCGCGGGTCCCGGCCGCCGAGGTGGCCGTCGGCGGCCACCTGGCGTTCGACTTCACCGTGCTGAACCAGGGCACCGAACCGCTGAGCCTGGCCATCGACTACGTGGTGCACCACCGCAAGGCCAACGGCAGCCTGTCCCCGAAGGTGTTCAAGCTGACCACCCGCACCCTGCCCGCCGGTGGCGCGGCGACGATCGAGCGGCGGCACTCGTTCAAGCCGATCTCCACCCGCGTCTACCACCCCGGCGAACACGCGCTGGAACTGCAGATCAACGGCGTGCCGTTCGGCAGGCTGCCGTTCGAACTGCTCGCCGCGACGAGCCCTCCCGTTGGCGATCGGGGTCGTTAGTCAGCGCTGTCGAAGACCCGGCGCTGCTGACCACCGCATCCCCGGCGGAGCTCCGCGGGACACTCGCTAGACCACGGCCCCGTCGGTCGTGTCCAGGCCCAGCATCCGGTCCAGGAGTTCGTCGTGGCGCCCGGGCAGCCGGATGTGCGGCGGGTCCGGCTGCCCCAGCGAGTGGTCGTCGGCGCGCAGGGCGGCGAGGAAGCGCACCACGGCCCGCGGGTCCGGCAGCACGTCGTCGCCGCCGAGGTAGGCCAGCACGATCACGTCCTCCCCGCAGGACGCCTCGATCGCCGCGGCCCAGCCGTGCTGCTCGTCCCACAGCAGCGCGACGTCCCGCCCGGGGAACCGGCCGAACCGCCAGTCGATGGCGATGTAGGCCGAGACCGGGGTGTCCAGGTCGACGGTGCAGGACTCCAGGCCGATCCCCAGCGCCGAGGTGACGGCTTCGAGGTAGCCGCGGAGGCCGCGGTTGAACCGGTATTCGACGTCTGAGTCGATCAGGCTGCTCACGGGACGATGCCTTTCGTCGGCGGGACCGGCGGTTAACTCTGTGGCGGTACGCCCGTTTACCCCGTGCAGTGCGTAATCACACCTGGTATCCGGATTTTCCGCCGCCGATCACCCGGTCCGAGGTGTAACGTTCGCCACTTCCGGGTACCCGGCGGTATCGGCACCGCGCGAAGGGCTGGTAACCCATGCTGAGCCACCACGACCGGGAGCAGCTGAAGAAGATCGAAGAGTGGTTCGAGGCCGCCGAACCGGCCCTCGCCGCCTCCTTCCGCCGCATCGGCACCCCCCGCCGGTTCCGCATCGGCCGCACCCTCCCGATCTGCGTGGACGTGGTCGCCGGGCTGCTGCTCACCCTGGCGGTGCTCACCGCCAACGCCACGCTCGTGCTGACCGGCATGCTGGCCCTGGTCGTCGGCGTCGGCCTGCACCTCGCCCGCCACCTGCCCGCCGACCTCTGAGTCGTCACAACTCGGCGGTGTAGTACCGCACCAGTTCCGGGAACCGCGGCTCCTTCGGCGGGCTGCCCGCCTTGACCACCGGCTGCCCGCTGAGCAGCTTCGCGAGGTTGTCCATGGAGATGTGGAACCCGGCGGCGCTCTGCGGCACGTGGTCCAGGTCGTCCACGGTCATGGCGAAGCGGAGCAGGCAGCCGTCACCGTCCTCACGCAGCTCCCACTCCATCACCTCGCCGTAGGCCCGCCAGCTCACCCGGCGTTCCGGTTCGACCTCCAGCACCCGTCCCCGCTCCGGCTTCTCCTTCCCGAACGCCAGCAGCAGTTCCCCGCCCGGCACGGCTGCTCCCCGCACCCGCCACGGGGTCCACCCGGACAGCTCCGCCTCCTCGGTCAGCGCCCGCCACACCCGGGCGACGCCGTGGGGGTACCGGCGCTCCAGGCGCAGCCACCCGTTCTCGAATTCCGCCATGGTCCTGCTCCTTCCGTTGCCTCACCCCCCTCGACGAACGGCCCCGGCGGAGACCGACACCTCAGCCGAACGAATGCGCGGGGGTCACCACGCGGGTGTGCCGGATCAGGTCGAACCAGCCCGCGGGGGTGCCGTCGAGGTGGCCGTCGGCCGGGTAGCGCGGGCCGACCAGCCTGGTCCTGGCGGGGGCGTTGGCCAAGGACGGCGGCGCGTCACGCAGGTCGAGCAGGAAGGTGTCCGCCTTCGCGGTGTCCAGGGTGGCTTCCAGGAAGTCCGGCGGCGGCACCGGCAGCCAGTCCAGCGGGTCCCCGTGGTGGAAGGTCAGCCCGGTCGAAAGGTAGGAGAACCGCTCGCGCAGCAGGCTGCCCATGGTCGGCACGCCGTCCGGGGCGGTGTGCGCGATGCCGCCCCAGTACACCAGCTTCGCCGGGTTCCGGTCGCGCCACCGCGAAATCCCGTCGGCGAGCACCCGCTCGATCCCGGCCCTGGTCCCGGGCAGCTCCGGGACCTGCTCGGGGTGCACCACGCGCACCGGATCACCGGGATTCCGCTCGTTGCGGGACCGCAGCCACCGGATGGCGCCGAGGACCTCTTCGGCCCGCAGGAACGGCCTCGCCGCGGCGAGGATCTCCCGCGGATCACCGTGGCCGGTCACCACGTACTCGTCGAGCAGCGCACTCGCCACGTCGTCGCCTTCGAGCGCCAGCGCGCGGAAGCCGTGCTCGCGCACCAGGTACCGCAGCATCTCGCCGGCCATTGCGGACACTTCATGGGCGGCGCGGCAGGACACGCCCAGCGCCACGATGTCCGCGCCCGCGGCCCGGGCGCCAAGGCCGTCCAGTCCGTCGCTGATCACTTCGTCCAGCCAGTCGGTCATGCCGCGACGCTAGAACTTGAACAAAGGTTCAGGTCAACCGCTCGGCCAGCCTGCCGAGGAACGGCCGCTGCCCCTTGACCAGCTTCCACTCGGCTTCGGCCAGGTCGAACCACTCGAACCGGTCCATCTCGGGGAACTCCTGCAACCGGCCCGAGCGCGGCGGCCACTCCATCTCGAAGGTGCCGGGCACGGCCAGCGACGGGTCGAGGTCGGCTTCGAGCGCGAAGACCGTGACCACCTTGCCCGACTGGCGCACCTCCCCCAGTCCGACCGGCTCCCCGGCGGGCACCGGCAGGCCCAGTTCCTCCCCGAATTCGCGGCGGGCGGCGGCCAGGGGTTCCTCGTCCGGCTCGTACTCGCCCTTCGGCACCGACCAGGCGGCTTCGTCCTTGCGGGCCCAGAACGGGCCGCCCATGTGCCCCAGCAATACCTCGGTGTGCGCCGGTCCCCCGCGGTGCAGGAGCAGCCCGGCGCTGCGTTTGGCCGCCATGGCGGTCATTCTGCCCCTAAGGTGCCAAGCATGCGCCTGCTGATCATCGCCGACACGCACGTGCCCAAACGCGCCCGCGACCTGCCCGCCGAGGTGTGGTCGCGGGCCGAGGCCGCCGACGTGGTGGTGCACGCCGGTGACTGGGTCGAAGTGGCCCTGCTCGACGAGCTGGAACAGCGGTCGAAGCGGCTGATCGGGGTCTACGGCAACAACGACGGGCCCGAACTGCGGGCCCGGCTGCCCGAGGTGGCCCGCGCCGACCTGGACGGCCTGCGGCTGGCCGTGGTGCACGAAACCGGTGCCGCGAAGGGCCGCGAAGCCCGGTGCGCCAAGGCGTACCCCGGCACCGACGTGCTGGTGTTCGGGCACAGCCACATCCCGTGGGACACCGAGACCGGCACCGGGCTGCGCCTGCTCAACCCCGGTTCCCCCACCGACCGGCGCCGCCAGCCGCACCACACCTACCTGACCGCGGTCGTCGAGGGCGGCGAACTGACCGAGGTCGAGCTGCACGAGCTGGGAGCGTCATGAGAATTCCCGAGTTGATCGGCTCGGCCTGGAACTCCCTGTCCGTCAAGCGGGTCTACGGCGAGCCGTGCGAGAAGGACGGCGCCGTGGTCATCCCGGCCGCCACCGTCTGGGGTGGCGGTGGCGGCGGCGACCACCTCGACGGGCACCAGGCCCACGGCGCGGGCTTCGGCCTGATCGCCCGCCCGACCGGCGCCTACGAACTCCGGGGCGGCCGGGTCCGCTGGGTGCCGGCGCTCGACGTCAACCGCCTGGTCACCGCCACCGCCGCGGTCGCGGTGACCTACCTGCTGACCCGGTCGCGGCGCACCCGGGTGGAATCGCGCACCACCAGTTCCGGGGTGTAGACCACGGTCTGGTGCTCGTGCTCCTCCGGCGCCGTGCCGGTCTCGGCGATGATCAGTTCGGCGGCGGTCCGGCCGAGCCGGGTGGCGGGCTGGCGGACCGAGGTCAGCGGCACCGCGGCCGCCGCGGCGAACTCGATGTCGTCGTAGCCGACGATGGCCATCTCCTCCGGCACGCGCACCCCGGCCGCCACCATCGCCTGGAGCACGCCGAGCGCGAGCAGGTCGTTGGCGCAGAACACCGCCGTTGGCCGCGGGCTGATGCCGAGCACGCGTGCCCCGGCGTCCCGCCCGGACGCCACGTCCAGCGCCTCGGACTCCAGCACGGTGAACGTGCGGCCGGGCGCGGGCGCGCCGGCCAGGGCGGCACGGGCACCGGCCTCGCGGTCGCGGCACTGCGCCAGCAACTGCGGCCCGTTGACGAAGGCGAGGTGCGTGTGCCCGGCCTCGATCAGGTGCCTGGCCGCCAGCGCGCCCCCGGCGACGTCGTCCACCGAAACCGAACAGGCGTCGGAATCGGGCACCTTGCGGTCGACGAACACGTACGGGATGCCGCTGCGGCGGAAGCTCTCCAGGCTCTCGCCCGCCGAGCCGACCGGGCTGAGCAGCACCCCGCGCACCCGCTGCTCGGCGAGCATGGCCAGGTGCGCGGCCTCGCGGTCGACCCGCTGGCCGCTGTTGCAGGTGATCACGTTCAGGCCCTGTTCCTGCGCCGCCTGCTCGGCGCCCTGCGCCACGTCCACGAAGAACGGGTTGCCCAGGTCGAGCACCAGCACCGCGAGCGTGCGGCTGCGACCGGCCCGCAGCTGCCTGGCGGACTCGTCGCGGACGTACCCCAGCTCCTGGATCACCGAGAGCACCCGGGACCTGGTCGCGGCCGAAACCACGTGCGGCCGGTTGACCACGTTGGACACCGTGCCGATGGACACCCCGGCGATCCGGGCCACGTCCTTAATGCCGACCATACTTGCTCTCCGTCACACCGAACCCTAACATGCGGATGAAACGTTTCAACGCTACCCGGCCGACTCCACTGGGAGACGTGATGAGCCAGGAAACCGTCGATCGGCTGCTGCGGCGGTCCCACCGGCTGGGTGCGGACCCGGCCAACACCAACTACGCCGGCGGCAACACCTCGGCCAAGGGCGTGGCCACCGACCCCGCCTCCGGCGACGAGGTGGAACTGTTGTGGGTCAAGGGATCCGGTGGTGACCTCGGCACGCTCACCGAGCCCGGGCTGGCGGTGCTGCGGCTCGACCGGCTGCGCGGGCTGACCCGCGTCTACCCCGGCCCCGACCGGGAGGACGAGATGGTCGCCGCGTTCGACTACTGCCTGCACGGGCGTGGCGGCGCGGCCCCGTCCATCGACACCGCGATGCACGGCCTGGTCGACTCCGCGCACGTGGACCACCTGCACCCCGACTCCGGGATCGCGCTGGCCACCGCCGCCGACGGGGAGGAACTCACCCGGCGCTGCTTCGGCGACCGGGTGGTGTGGGTGCCGTGGCGGCGCCCGGGTTTCCAGCTGGGCCTGGACATCGCGGCGAGCAAAGCGGCCAATCCGCAGGCCATCGGGTGCATCCTCGGCGGGCACGGCATCACCGCGTGGGGTGACACTTCGCAGGAGTGCGAGTCGCGCTCGCTGGAGATCATCCGCACGGCGGCGGCCTTCCTGGCCGAGCACGGCCGCCCGGAACCGTTCGGCGCCCGTGTCGCCGCCAGCGAACCGCTGCCCGAGAACGAGCGGCGGGCGCGGGCCGCCGCGCTGGCCCCGGTGCTGCGCGGGCTCGCCTCCACCGATCGCCGCCAGCTCGGGCACTTCACCGACTCCGCGGTGGTGCTCGACTTCCTCGCCGGGGCGGAGCACCCGCGCCTGGCCGCGCTCGGCACCTCCTGCCCGGACCACTTCCTGCGCACCAAGGTCCGCCCGATGGTGCTCGACCTGCCGCCGACGGCGCCGCTGGACGAGACGATCACGCGGCTGCGGGAGCTGCACGAGCAGTACCGCGCGGACTACCGCGCCTACTACGAACGGCACGCCGAGCCGGGCTCCCCCGCCATGCGCGGTGCCGATCCGGCGATCGTGCTGGTGCCCGGCGTGGGCATGTTCTCCTTCGGGGCCGACGCGCAGACCGCGCGCGTGGCGGGTGAGTTCTACGTCAACGCGATCAACGTGATGCGCGGGGCGGAAGCGGTGTCGGCCTACGCGCCGATCCCGGAAAGCGAGAAGTTCCGCATCGAGTACTGGTCGCTGGAGGAAGCCAAGCTCCGGCGGCGCCCGGCACCCGGACCGCTGGCGGGCCGGGTCGCCCTGGTCACCGGCGGCGGTTCCGGCATCGGCAAGGCGACCGCGCGGCGGCTGGCGGCCGAGGGCGCGTGCGTGGTCGTCGCCGACCGGGACGCCGGCTCGGCTCACGAGGTCGCCGCGGACCTCGGCCCCGACACCGCCGTCGCGGTGGAAGCCGACGTCACCGACGAGGACGGGATCGCCGCCGCCTTCGCCGCCGCCGCGCTCGCCTTCGGCGGGGTGGACCTGGTGGTGAACAACGCCGGGCTGTCCGTGTCGAAGCCGCTGCTGGAAACCAGCGCGGCCGACTGGGACCGCCAGCACGACGTGATGGCCCGCGGCTCGTTCCTGGTCTCGCGCGAGGCGGCGCGGCAGATGATCGCGCAGGGCCTCGGCGGCGACCTGGTCTACATCGTCAGCAAGAACTCGGTGTTCGCCGGGCCGAGCAACGTGGCCTACGGGGCGGCCAAGGCGGACCAAGCCCACCAGGTGCGGTTGCTCGCCGCCGAACTGGGGGCGCACGGCATCCGGGTCAACGGGGTGAACCCGGACGGGGTGGTGCGGGGTTCGGGCATCTTCGCCGGTGGCTGGGGCGCGCAGCGGGCGGCGGTCTACGGCGTGGCGGAGGAGGACCTCGGCGCCTTCTACGCCCAGCGGACGCTGCTCAAGCGCGAAGTGCTGCCGGAGCACGTGGCCGGTGCGGTGTTCGTGCTCACCGCGGGTGAACTCGGGCACACCACCGGCCTGCACGTGCCGGTGGACGCCGGGGTCGCCGCGGCGTTCCTCCGCTGATGGCCGCGGTCTTCGCGGCGGTCGACCTCGGCGCCTCCAGCGGGCGCGTGGTGACCGGGCGGTTCGGGGCGGGCACGCTGGAACTGGCCGAGGTGCACCGGTTCCCGAACGAGCCGGTGACCGGGGACGGGGTGCTGCGCTGGGACATCCGCACCCTGTACCGGGGGGTCACCGACGGCCTGCGCGCGGCGGTGGCGCGGCACGGGGCGCTGGACGGCATCGGCGTCGACTCCTGGGCGGTGGACCACGGCCTGCTCGACGCCTCGGGTGCGCTGCTCGCGGATCCGGCGCACCACCGGGATCCGCGGACTTCCCGGGGCGTCGAGCGGGTGCACGCCGTGGTGCCGCCGTCGCGGTTGTACGCCAGGACGGGCATCCAGTTCCAGCCGTTCAACACCGTCTACCAGCTGGCGGCGGCGGACCTGGCGCCGGTGCACGAGGTCCTGCTGGTGCCCGACCTGCTGTGCTACTGGCTCACCGGGGAGAAGGGCACGGAGCGGACGAACGCCTCCACCACCGGCCTGCTCGACCCGCACACCGGCGAGTGGTGCGCCGAGCTGTTCGACGAACTGGGCCTGCGGCGGGACCTGTTCCCGCCCCTGCGTGACCCGGGCACACCGGCCGGGCACCACGAGGGCTGCCCGGTGTACACCGTCGGCTCGCACGACACCGCGTCGGCGGTGGTCGCCGTGCCCGCCGCACACGAGCGCTTCGCCTACATCTCGTGCGGGACGTGGTCGCTGGTCGGGGTGGAACTGGACGAGCCGGTGCTCACCGAGGCGGCCAGGGCGGCGAACTTCACCAACGAGCGGGGGGTGGACGGCAAGATCCGGTTCCTGCGGAACGTGATGGGCCTGTGGCTGCTGCAGGAGGTGCAGCGGGACCTCGGGCTGGCGCTGGGTCCCCTGCTCGAAGCGGCGGCCAGGGCTCCCGGGGGACGCAGCGTCGTCGATGCGGCCGACCCGCGCTTCCTGCCGCCGGGCGGGATGGCCGCCCGCATCCGGGAAGCTTGTCTTTCGGCTGGGCAACCGGAACCCCGCGACCCCGGCGAACTGGCCCGGTGCGTCCTGGACAGCCTGGCGCTGTCCTACCGCGACGCCGTCGCCGACGCCGTGCGCCTCTCCGGACGCCCGGTCGAAGCCATCCACCTGGTGGGCGGCGGGGCGCACAACACCCTGCTCCGCCACCTCACCGCCGAAGCGTGCGGCCTGCCGGTGCACGCCGGTCCGGCCGAAGCCACCGCCGTGGGCAACCTGCTCGTCCAGGCCCGAGCCGCCGGTGTGCTCAGCGGCTCCCTCCGTGACCTGCGCCAGTTGCTGCGCACGACCCACCCCCCGGAATGAATCGTTTCAGGGCGTCAGCAAGTCGGGCGGGCTCCGAGCACGCGAAGCCACGGCCGGGGAACCAGTCCCGGCAAGCAGGGCCTCGCCGGCCAACCCGACCGCTCCCCCGCCACGAGCATCCGCACATCCCACGCATCAGCACGCGAAGCCACCGCCCGGGGAATCACCTTCGCATTTCGGCGCAGGCAGTACCCCGCCGGCCGAACCGCTGATTCCCTCGCCACAAGGCAATCGGCCCCTACCGGCCAACCACCCAGTCTCGGTGAGCAGCACCCCGGCAATCGAACCGCCCTCCCCGGCCACAGGGCAACCCGGCCACTACCGAAAACCGTCAGCAAGTCAGGCGGGGCTCCAGCCAGTCCGTGTGGTCGTGGTTCTTCCCGTCCCCGCCATCCGTCGTCCGCAGGACGAGCATCCGCACACCCCGCACATCAGCGCGCAAAGCCACCGCCGGGGAACCGCCCCGCACCACCGCGGTCCCGGCGAGCAGCACCCCATCACCCAGCACCTGGAAAGCAGCCGAACCCGGTTCCGTGGTCTCGTCGTCCAACCCCACCGAAGCGGTGAACTCCGCGCAACCCCGTCCCAAGTAGACGGTCACCTCGCTCGGGGCGTGCGTGCCGAGGCCCTTCCCATACGCCACACCGCCGACCCGCAGCGGATTCCCGTCCCCCGCGGCCTGGTCGCCGACCGAACGGTCCCGCTCCACCGGGCCCCACCCGTTGCTCGCCGAGACGAACGGCAGGTCGCTCACGTGCGCCCCGTCACCCGGGACCGGCGGCGGCACAAAAACCGTCACCGCTCGCGCCACGTGCACGCCCGGCACGTCCAGCGATGGGTCCGCGAAGTCCGCCGCGACCGGGACCTCGTGCTTCCCGGACCCCGGCCCGACCGTCACCGCCCACTTGCCGCGCAGCACCTCGCCCGGCACGAAATCGCCGTCCCGCACCGGCTCCCCCGCCAGGGTCCACCCCTGCGGCACCACCGGCGCCAGCACCACGTCCCGCACCGCGCGGTCCGCGGTGAACTCCGCGCTGATCTCGAACGTCGAACCCGGCACCCGGTCACCGGCGTCGGCCGGGTCGATCGCCAGTGTCGTCCCCGGGACGTGCTGGATCGGCTCGTCACAGGTCGAGCGCGCCGCCGGGCAGACCACCGCGGCGAAACCGCCGTTCGCCGGGACGTCGTGGGAAAGCGCGTCGGCCGCCCGCACCACGCGGCTCTCCCGCAGCACATCGGACCGCGGTGAACCCGGTGCGTCACGCACCACCTCGACCAGCCACTCGCCGTCGCCGAGGAAGTTCAGCGGGACCTCCACCGACCGCGCCGGGCCCGCGGTGATCGCGCCGACGAACCACCGGTCCCCGTGCCGCCTGGCCAGCGCCGCCTCGTCACCGGGCTGCCCGCCCAGGTACCGCGTCTCGTCCCACACCGTCGGCACCTGGTTGAGGAACCGCAGCGCGTTCGGGTGCCGGTCGTAGGCCTCCGGCTTGTCCGCGAAGTGCTGCCACCCCGATTCGTAGAGCACCGGCAGCGCCACCTCGTGCGCCACGCTGGAGGTGCGCGGGCCGACCTCCAGCGCCACCGGGGTGAAGTCCATCGAACCGACCACGTTGCGGGTGAACGGGTGCACCGGGTTGTTCGCCGGCTGCGGCAACTGCTCCTGCCCGTGGACCGCCTCCATGGTCATCACGTGCGGCCACGTCCGCGCCAGCCCGTGCGGAATGGTCGAACCGTGGAAGTTGACCATCAGCTCCAGCGCCGCGGTCTCCGCCAGGAGCTGGTCGTACCACCGGTACCGCGCCTGCGAGTCCGACTCCATGAAGTCCACCTTGACGCCCTTGACGCCCCAGCCCTTGACCTTCGGCAGGGTTTCCGCGCGTTCGGCCGGGGTGTCCAGCGCCTGCCAGTGGAACCACAGCAGCACCTCGACCCCGCGGGCGCGGGCGTACCGGGTCAGCTCCGGCACCCAGTCCTCGCTCCACCCCTCGTCGACCAGCACGTAGGGCCAGCCGTTGCGGGCGGCGAAGTCCACGTAGACCTTCTGCCGGTCGAAGTCCCGCGGGCTCTGGTGCTCGCTCAGCCACGACCAGGCCACCTTGCCCGGCCGGACCCACGAGGTGTCCGCCAGCTTCGACGGTTCGGCCAGGTCGTCGACCAGGGTGGATTCGGTGACCGCGGCCAGGTCGCCGATGATGGCCGTCCGCCACGGCGTCCGCCGCGCGGTGACCCGCTCGTCGGCCAGTTCCACCGCGTACGTGGGCGAACCGGCCTGGTGCACCAGCCTGCTCCCCGCGTACCCGCCGTCCACATCGGACTCGGTCAGCAGCACGTAGTCCTCGCCGGTGCGGAACAGCGACGGGTGGCCGAACTCGCCCGCGGCGGCACCGGCCGCGGTGGTCTCCACCCGCTGGTTCTCGTACCAGGCGTTGTAGGGCAGCAGCCAGGCCGTGGCGTCCGGGGCCAGGGTGTACGCCGAGACCTCCCCGGTGACCACGCCCTCCTCCGGCAGCAGGTAGCGGTAGGCCACGCCGTCGTCGGAGACCCGCACCACCAGTTCGAACCGCGCGTCCCCGGCGGCCAGCTGGAACCGCGCCTCCCGCGCGCGGACGGCCCGCGTGAGCCGCTTGCCGGTGGTCATCGTGTACCGCTCGGCGACGATGCGCTGCCGCTGCCCGAGCACCCGCAGGTCCCGGCTGAGATCGGCGTGCTCGGTGCGCAGCCCGACCGGCGCGGGTGCCAGCACGGTGCGGCCCGCGCGGGCCGCCGAGAAGGTCAGCTCGCCCGCGTCCAGGGTGAGCTGCGCGGACAGCGGCGACCGGGACGACGGCCCGGTGACGGTCCAGCTCGCCACCGCGGAAGCGGACGCAGCAGGTACCACGGCGAGCGAAAGCGCCACCGCCAGTGAGAGCAGAACAGCGGCGGAAGTCCGGCCTGGCCACGTCATCGGAGCACTCCTAAGCACGGCGGGCGCGATAAACCGGCAATTGATGTCAACGTTGTCAACAGCGGGTCGTCGGGAGCGCTGCCACAACGAGACGATCAGCAGCAAACCCCATGGATAGCAGAAGCGCAATGCTCCGTTCGGTGCCGGTGTCGAACACCGGAGGTAATCGCCATTCACCGATGGCCTCGGTTCGGCGCTAGGAATCCGCTTTTGTCTCGGTTAGCGTGCGGCCATGTTCGCCGCCGAACGCCGCCAGGTCATCGTCGAACTCGTCCGCTCGAACGGAGCCGTCTCCCTGCGCGAGCTCGCCCGCATCGTGCAGACCAGCGAGGTCACCGTGCGCCGCGATCTGCGGCAGCTGGCCGCCGAGGGGCTGCTCGCGCGGCGGCACGGCGGCGCGGTGGCCACCAACCGCACCTCCTACGAGCCGAGCTGCACGGAGAAGGCGAAGGTGGCGGGCGCGCAGAAGGACGCGATCGCCGCGCTGGCCGCCGGCCTGGTCTCCCCCGGCGACTCGGTGGCGCTGGGCCCCGGCACCACCACGCAGGCGCTGGCGCGGCGCCTGGTCCGCACCGGCGAGCTGACCGTGGTGACGAACTCCCTGCTCGTGGCGCAGATCATCGCGCAGGCACCCGGGGTCGAGGTGCTCATGCCCGGCGGCACGCTGCGGGCGTCGATCTTCGCCACGGTGGGCAGCGCCGCCGAGGCGGGACTGGCCCAGCTGCGGGTGCGCCACGCCTTCCTCTCCGGCAACGGCCTGACCGCCGCACGCGGCCTGTCCACACCGAACCCGGCGGTGGCCGGGGCCGACCGGGCGCTGGCGGCCGCCGCGGAGCAGGTGGTGGTGCTCGCCGACTCGACCAAGATCGGCGCCGACGCCATGGTCCAGACCATCCCGCCCACCGGCATCGACCGGCTGATCACCGACGACGCCGCCGATCCGGCCGAACTCGACGGCCTGCGCGCGGCGGGCGCGGCGGTGGTGCTGGCCACCACCTGCTCGAACAGCTGACCGTTTCCCGTCCGCAAACGATCAACTCCGGACACCGGTGCCGCCCGCCCTTGCGATCGCGGGTGCGGACGCGGGTTAATGGGAGTCCGGACGAATCACCGCCACAATTCTCCGGCACGTTTTCCCCCAGTCCCCGTTAACCGAAGGGCGTGGAAATGAACCGCCGAATTCTCGTGGCCCTCACCCTCGCGCTGGCCGCCCCGGCCACCACCGTCAGCACCGTCACCGCCGAACCCGCCGCACCGGCCGCCGCCTGCTCCGGGGTGCTCTTCGACGACTTCGCCTACGACTCCCACACCGATCCGCGGCTCGCCCAGCGCGGCTGGCAGCTGCGCAACGGCGGTGGCGGGCCGGGGGTGGGCAGCTGGTCGGCGGCGAACGCGAGCTTCCCGGTGGTGGACGGGCAGCGGGTGCTGCAGCTGACCGCGCACACCGACGGCACCACCGGCGGCACCAGCCAGGCCGAGGTGATGCACCAGCGGAAGTTCTTCGAGGGCACCTATTCCGCCCGCGTGCGGTTCAGCGACGGGCCGGTCGCCGGGGCCGACGGCGACCACCTGGTCCAGACCTTCTTCACCATCACCCCGCTGGCCTTCCCGAACGACCCGGCCTACGGCGAACTGGACTTCGAGTACCTGCCCAACGGCGGCTGGGGCGAGCCCGGCTCGACCCTGTTCCTCACCAGCTGGGAGACCTACCAGCCCGACCCGTGGGTGGCGGACAACCGCAGCACCGCGGTCCGTTCCGGGTTCGCCGGCTGGCAGACGCTGACCGTGCAGGTCTCCGGCGGGGTGCTGCGGTACTTCGCCGGCGACCGGCTGGTGGCCACGCACGACGGGCACGTCTACCCCGAAACGCCGATGATGCTCGCCTTCCAGCAGTGGTTCATCGACCACGCCGCGCACTCCGGCGGCCGCAGCACCTACCGGACGCAGAACGACTGGGTCCACTACGCGGCGAACCAGGTGCTCTCCCCGGCCGAGGTGCAGCAGCGGGTGGCCGGGTTCCGCGCGAACGGCACCACGCACACCGACTCCGCCACCTGCCGAGGTCAGTCCACAGTGGACCGCTGACGCAACCGCGGGCGGTCGTGCCCGCCGCCGTCGGTGAGCGGGATGGCGTCCACGAAGTCGACGCGGCGGGGTGCCAGCGCCTCGCCGCCCCGCTCGGCCACCCAGCTGATCAGCTCCTCGGCGCCCACCGTGGCACCCGGATCGGTGACCACCACCGCGTGCACCACCTCACCGCGGTGGCCGTCCGGCGCGCCGAACACGCAGGCGTCGCGCACCGCGGGATGGGTGATCAGCCCGGCTTCGACCTGCTTCGGGTGCACCGTCACGCCCGCCGAGCGGATGGTTTCCCGCTGCCGGGCGGCCAGGTGCAGGAAACCGTCCTCGTCGAAGTGCCCGGTGTCACCGGTGTGCAGCCGCCCGCCGCGCAGCGCGCGCCGGGTGTCGGCGTGGCGGTTCCAGTACCGCGGCATCACGTGCGGCCCGCCGACCACCACCTCGCCGCGCTCCCCCGGCCGGGCCCGCGTGCCGTCGGGGTGCTCGATCCGGACGTCGGCGATGGCCACGGGGCGGCCGCAGGAGGACAGCGGGCCGAGGCGCCCGGTGGCCACCGCCTCGGCGTGGTCGCGCTTGCGCAGCACGGTCACCTGGTTCGGCACCTCGGTCAGCCCGTAGTACTGCACGAAAACCGGGCCGAACCGCTCCATCGCGGCGACCAGCCGCTCCGGGTCCGCCCGGCCACCGCTGCAGGCCCCGCCGCTGTAGACCACGGTGGTCAGCGACAGCAGGTCCGTGCCCGCCGCCGGGGCGGCGTCCAGCAGCCCGGCGAGCAGGTCCGGGGAGAGCAGGGTGGCGGTGATCCGCTCGCGGGCGATGGTGTGCACCAGCTGCTCCGGATCGGACCGCCCGGCCAGCACGTTGGTGCCGCCGCGCAACCACACCGGCAGCACGAACGCCCCGGCGGCGTGGGAAAGCGGGGTCACGTGGGCGAACCGGTCGCCGTCGGCGAGCCCGAGTTCGGCGAGCTGGCTGAACAACGCGGCGAGCACGGTGCGGTGGGTGTGCACCACGCCCTTGGGCTGCCCGGTGGTGCCCGCGGTGTAGTAGATGCCGTAGAGATCGGTGGGGAACACCGTCGGCGCGCCGGGGTGGTCCGGCTGGCGGGCGGACAGCCACCGCCAGCTGTGCCCGCCGGGCAGCACCGCGTCGTCGTCGACCGAAACTACGTGCTCGACCCCGGACACCCCGCGGATCTGCTGCACCCGCCGCGCGTGGGTGGCGTCGTGGACCAGGACCAGCGCGCCGGAGTCGCAGAGGATGTACTGGTGGTCGGCCGCGCCGAGGCGGGCGCCGACCGGGACCACCGCCAGTCCGGCCCAGAGCGCGCCGTAGTAGACGTCGAGCAGTTCCGGGCGGTCGTGCATCAGGATGGCCACCCGGTCCCCGGTGCGCAGGCCGAGGCCGAGCAGCGCGCGCCCGGCCCGCCGGATGCGGCCGAGCTGGCTGCGGTAGGTGATGCGCTGCTCCCCCGCGACCACCGCGGTGCGCGGGCCGTGTGCCCGCCCCACCCCTTCCACCAGTGCGCCGATGGTCTCTGCGTGCATGCTCCCAACCTAGGTCGGCCGCGGGCGCCACCCAATGTCGGAAGGGGACACCCCGGCACTGGGTTTCCCACAACCCGCTCAACCGGCGGCGTCCATGGAACCGGCGCCCGGCTGCGGCCCGAGCGCCCGCCGCAGCCGCAGGGCGACCAGCAGTTCGGTGCGGCGTTCGGACAGCGCGTCGCCGAGCAGTTCCACGGCGGTGCGGATGCGCAGCCGCACGGTGTTCTCGTGCACGCCGAGTTCGGCGGCCGCCCGCGCCTGCGAGCCGCTGGCCAGCGCGGCGAGCAGCGTTTCACGGATGCGGTCGGCGCGTTCGTTCGCCTCGGCCAGCTCACCGAGTTCCTCGGCCACGAACCGGCGGGCCGCCGCGGGGTCGTCCAGCAGGAACGCTTCGAGGCGAACGTCGGGGTAGAAGAGGAAATCGTCCGGGTCGGCGAGCACCTCGCGCAGCGCGAACGCCCGGGTGGCTTCTTCGTGGGCCCGGCGGAACCCGGCGATCCCGAGCGCCGGGCCACCGGCCACCACCGGTTCACCGTGCCGCTCCACCGCCCCCCGCAGCAGCCGGATGGTGGCCTGCTCCACCCGGCCGGGAAAGCCGAGCCAGCAGGCCCAGAGCCGGGGGGAGCGCTGGACCAGCAGGACCGCCTGGGCGCCGGTTTCGTGACGCAGCCTGCCCAGCCGCCGCTCCGCCTGCGCCCGGTCGCCGTGCAGCAGCAGGGCGACGTGGCAGGCCCGCAGGCGGTAGCCGAGTTCGTTGTCGAGGAACTGGGTGTGGGCGGGTGGCGCGGGGCCGAGCAGTTCCTCGACCAGTGCGCGGCGGCGTTGCTCGCCGGTGTGCACCAGTTCGCCGGCGACCTCGTCGTAGCGGGCGCTGACCAGGCCGAGCACCCGGGTGACGTACCCGAACACGGCCGGGGTGCGGTTGCCGATCAGGTCGGTGACCGTGCCGTCGCCGCGTTCGGCCGCCTCGCCGACGATGGCCAGCCAGCGGTGCCAGAACTGCTCCAGCCCCACCCAGTAGGCGCGTTCGAGGTCCTCGAACGGGATGCCCTTGCCCGCCACCTCCTCGGCGAAGGCCAGCGCGTGCCCGATTTCCGGTTCCTCCTGGTGCAACCGGCCGGCCGCCACGTCGGCGAGCAGGCCGATGTTGCCGCGCACGCACCGCTTCAGGGCGGTGTCGAAGGCGGTTCCGGTGCAGTGGTGCGGGAAAACCCGGGAGGCGATGGCGTGGTGCACCGTCTCCGCGATGGATTCGACTTCGGGCGCGCTCGTCGTTCCCACCCCTCCCTGCCGCACCTCGCAGGATAGCCCGGATGCGGGGCGGCAGGTGGCCGGCGCGGCCGCCGGTTAGGGTCGCTGCATGCGCAGGAAGCTCCGCTCGCCGCTGCCGCAGCGGCACGGCCTCGACCCCGCCCGGCTCCGGCTGCCGGACGACGGTCCGTGGGCGACCCTGCGCGACCACCTGGTGGACCGGCTGCCGCGGGTCACGCCGGCCCGGATCGACGAACTGCTGGCCGAAGAGCGGATCGTCGGGCTCGACGGCCCGCTCGGCCCGGACACCCCGTTCCGGCCCGGTTCGTTCATCTGGTTCCACCGCGACCTGCCGGACGAGGCGCCGGTGCCGTTCGAGATCGGGGTCGTGCACCGCGACGAGGATCTGCTGGTGGTCGACAAACCGCACTTCCTGGCCACGATTCCCCGCGGCAGGCACGTGCTGGAGACCGCGCTGGTCCGGCTCCGGCGTGAACTGGACCTGCCGAGCCTGAGCCCGGCGCACCGGCTGGACCGGGTGACCGCCGGGCTGCTGCTGTTCGTCATCCGCCCCCGGCTGCGCGGCGCCTACCAGACGATGTTCCGGGATCGCCTGGTGCACAAGGAGTACGAGGCGATCGCGCCGGTGCGCCCCGGGCTGGCGCTGCCGCGGGTGGTGCGCAGCCGGATCGTCAAGGAACGCGGCGTGCTGGCGGCGCAGGAGGTGCCCGGCCCGCCGAACGCGGAAACCCGCGTGGAACTCGCCGAGGCACGGGACGGTCTCGGCCGGTACCGCCTGCTGCCCGCCACCGGGCGCACCCACCAGCTGCGGCTGCACATGAGCGGCCTCGGCGTGCCGATCCTCGGGGACGACTTCTACCCCGTGCTCACCGAGACCGCGCTCGGCGACTTCCGCCGCCCGCTGCAGCTGCTGGCGAAGGTGCTGGAGTTCACCGACCCGATCAGCGGGGAACCACGGCGCTTCGAAAGCCGCCGCACCCTCGGAGCGTGGTCCGACTACCCCGCCTGGGCCGCCTGACCCCGCCGCTCACTCCGCGGCCAGCCGGGTTCCTTCCACCCGCGCCTCGATCTTCGCGAAGGCGATGTCCCGCGAAGTCGAGGTGTCGTCGGCGAACGGCGAGAACCCGCAGTCGTCGCAGGTGCCGAGCCGTTCGGGGGGCAGGTATTCCGCGGCCAGCCGCACCCGGTCGCGCACCTGCTCGGGAGTTTCCACCACGGGGTTCACCGGATCGGTCACCCCGACGAAGATCCGCTGCCCCGGGCGCGAGTGCTCCCGGACGACGCCCAGCACGCGCCGGGGATCGGCTTCACTGGCCAGTTGCAGGTAGAACCGCCCGGCGTCGAGCGAGAACAACGCCGGGAGCAGCTCGGCGTAGTCGACATCGAGGCTGTGCACCGAGTCCTGGTCGCCGCCGGGGCAGGTGTGCACCCCGATGCGGGCCCGTTCCCCGGCGGAGAACCGCGCCAGCACCCGGTTGTTCAAGTCCACAAAGGACTGAAGCAAGCCACCGGACGGGTCCAGTTTGAGCGAGAGCCTGCCCTCGGTGAAGTCCAGCTGCACGCTGTCCGCCCCGGCGTCGAGGCAGCGGCGGATGTCGGCCTCCGCCTGGTCGACGAGATCGGCCAGGAACTCTTCGCGGGGATAACCGTCGATGCCGTCCTGCGGGTAGACCAGGCTGAGCGCGGAAGGCGCGATGACCGCCTGCTTCACCGGCAAGCCGGTGTGCTTCTTCGCTTCACGCAGGTATTCGTCGGTGTGGGTGGCGTAGCGGAACGGGCCACCGGTGAGCCGGGGCAGCTGCCGGGTGTGCCCGTCGGCGAACGGGATGACCACCCCGTCCGGCGCCAGCGAGGACAGCCCGGCCAGCGGGTAGGTGGCGAAGCTCGGCTTGCTCTGCTCACCGTCGGTCACCACCGGCGAGCCGGTGGCGGCGAACCGCTCGATCGTCTCGGCGACCGCCCGGCCCCGGTGCGCGGCGAGGGCGGCGGCGTCCATCCGGCCGGCCTCGGCCTCGCCCATGGCCTCGATCAGGTACCGCGGCCTCGGCAGACTGCCGATCGGCTCGGTGGGAATGCGCACGGCGAGAACCCCTCCCGGTCGGCCGGCCCGGTTGCCGGACGGGAAAACCCTGGCCGGTTCGATCATGGATTTCAGCCGCCTGAAGGGTGAACCACCTGCGCCATCCGGGCGTTTGCCACCGGCCACCCCGGGTACCCGCCCCCGCGAGCAACCGATCAACCGCAAGCGCGAAGGGAGCGTCCGTTGGACACCACCACGCTGCGTGCGCTGGCCGAGACCGAAGGCCCGTTCGCCTCGGTCTACTTCGACGATTCGCACGACACCGAAGACGCGGCGAAGCAACTGGAGCTCAAACGCCGGGACATCCGGGAGCAGCTGACCGGGCGCGGCGCCGGGGACACCACGATCGAGGCCGTCGACCAGGCCATCCGCGACGGGCAGCCGCCGGTGGGCCGCAGCGGGCGCGCGGTGCTGGCCGCGCACGGGGAGGTGCTGCTCGACGAGCCGCTGGCCGAGCCACCGGGTGCGCCCGAGGTCCGCTTCTCCGAACTGCCCTACCTCACCCCGCTGGTGGCGCACTCCGCGATCGGCACCCCGTACCTGGTGGTCACCGCCGACCGCACCGGCGCCGATCTCACCGCGGTGGACGCCAGGGGCCGCCAGCAGGCGGCCGAACGCATCGACGGTGACGACCACCCCGTGCACAAGGTGCGCGGTGGCGCGGAAGCCCACCGCGACATCCAGGCGCGGGTCGAGGAGAACGTGCACCGCAACCTGGACCGGGTCGCCGCGCGCACCGCGAAGCTGGCCACCGAACTCGGCGCCGAGCTGATCGTGCTGGCCGGTGAGGTGCAGGCGCGCCGCGAACTGCGTGAGCTGCTGCCCAAGGCGGCCAAGGACATCGCCACCGAGGTGACTTCGGGCGCCCGCACCGATTCCGGCACCCCCGGCCAGCTCGACACCGCGCTCGGCGAACTGCTCGCCGGGCGCAGGCTGGCCCGGCTCGACCGGGTGGCCGAGCGGTTCCGCGCCGAACTGGGCCGGGCCCCCGGGCTGGCGGTCGCCGGCTTGGCGGGGGTGACCACCGCCCTGCGCGAAGGCAATGTGGAGACGCTGCTGGTGACCGAACCGGGCGACCGCACCGTGGCCGTGGGCCCCTCACCCGCGCAGGTGGCCGTCGACCGGGCGGAACTGGCGGCGTTCGGCACCGGCACCAGCACCGAGCACCGCGCCGACGAGGCGCTGCCGGTGGCCGCGGTCACCGTCGGCGCGGACGTGGTGGTCTTCGACGAACGGCTCGACCTGCCCGAGGGCTTCGGCGCCATCCTGCGCCACTGATCGAGGAGCGAGTCCATGAGCACACCGGAACACGACCTGGAGACCCCCGTCGAGGACGCGCTGGAGCAGCGGCGGCCCGCCGAACCGGAGCGGGCGGGCGGGCTCGCCGACACCGGACTGCCGCTGGAGGCCGACCCGGCCGACACCGCGGAGCAGCGGGAGCCCGCCGATCCCCGGCAACTCGATTGACCCCGTGGTGTGGACGCGACCTCGAGCCTCCACATCGGACTGGAAGAACACGGGGACGCCGTGGTGGCGCGGCTGGGCGGCGCGCTCGACGCCGGCAGCGCCCCCCGGTTGCGGGACGCGTTGCTCGGCTGCGCCGCGGACCAGCCGGCGGCGCTGGTGGTCGACCTCGGCGAGCTGACCGTGCGGGGTGCTCGCGCCTCCCGGGTGTTCACCCAGGTGCGGCTGCGGGTGTCCGAGTGGCCGGGCATCCCCCTGCTGCTGGTTTGCCACCGGCACACCGGTTCTCCCGCGGGAGAACCGGTGTACCGGTCGGTGGCCGACGCGCTCGCCCGGGTCCCCGTGGCGGCACCGCGGCGGCGGGCGAGCGTGGAACTGCCGCCGGAACCGGCCAGCACCCGCCGGGCCAGGGACTTCACCAGGGCGCTCTGCGCGACCTGGGCCGTGGACGCCACCCGCACCGGTGACGCGCTGATGGTGGCCAACGAACTCGTCGACAACGTGCTGGTGCACACCGATTCACCCGCGCTGCTCCGCTGCGACCTGCGCGGGGGCACGCTGAGCATCGCCGTGGCCGACCGGTCACCGGTGCTCGCGCGCCTGCGTGAAGGCACCTCCGGCCGGGCGGGCGGCCTCGGCCTGAAACTGGTCGCGCAGCTGGCCAGCCGCTGGGGCTGCACGCCCACCCGGTCCGGCGGCAAGGTGGTCTGGAGCGTGCTGACCGGGCCGGTGCCCGGTTTCACCCGGTCCGGGCGCGGGTAGCCGGATGCCGACCGCCTGACGCCTATGCCAGGGATTGGCCGAGCATGACCGACTTCTTCCCGCCCGGCGGCAGTCCGCTGGACCAGTTCCTCGCCCAGTTCTTCGGCGGTGCCGTACCGGCCCGCCGCCCGCATTCGGTGGACCTGACCCGGCTGCTCTCGGCGCAGGCCAGGGAGCTGATCGCCGAGGCCGCGCGCAAGGCGGCCCGCGCGGGCCTGCCGCACGTCAACACCGAGCACCTGCTCTTCGCCGCCGCCGCGGCCCCGGCGACCCGGCAGCTGCTCGAGCGCGCCGGCGCGGACCTGCGGATGCTGACCGAGCCGGAACCCGGCACGGACGGCGCCGAAGCCACGGCGCCGCCGCCCTCGGCGCTGGCGCCCGGGGTCAAGCGCGCGCTGATCGAGGCGCACCGGCTGGCCCGCGGGCTCGGCGCCTCCTACATCGGACCCGAGCACGTCCTGCTGGCACTGGCGAGCAACGCCGAGTCGACCGCCGGGGAACTGGTGCAGGCGTCGGGCACCAGCGCACCGGCGCTGCACCGCGCGATGACCGCCGGGCTCGAGCAGCGGCGCGAACCGCGGCGGCCGGAGACGAACACGCCCACCCTGGACAAGTTCGGCCGCGACCTGACCGAGGCCGCCCGGCAGGGCGACATCGACCCGGTGGTCGGCCGGGACGACGAGATCGAGCAGACCATCGAGGTGCTTTCCCGCCGCACCAAGAACAACCCGGTGCTGATCGGGGAAGCCGGGGTGGGCAAGACGGCCATCGTGGAGGGGCTGGCCCAGCGCATCGCCGACGGCGACGTGCCCGACGTGCTGGCCGGGCGCAAGCTGGTCCAGCTGGACCTGACCGCGATGGTGGCGGGCACGCGCTACCGCGGTGACTTCGAGGAGCGGATGACCGCGCTGCTGGCGGAGATCCGCGAGCACCGCGACCAGCTGGTGGTGTTCATCGACGAACTGCACACCGTCGCGGGCGCCGGGTCCTCGGAGGGCTCCCCCGGCGCGGGCAACATGCTCAAGCCCGCGCTGGCCCGCGGCGAACTGCACGTGGTCGGGGCGACCACCCTGGACGAATACCGGTCCGGCATCGAAGGCGATCCCGCGCTGGAGCGGCGGTTCCAGCCCATCCTGGTGCCCGAACCCTCCGTTTCGGACGCCCTGGAGATCCTGCACGGCCTCCGCGACCGGTACGAGGCCCACCACGGCATCCGGTACGCCGAGGCGGCGCTGGTGGCCGCGGTGGACCTGGCCGACCGCTACCTCACCGAACGGTTCCTGCCGGACAAGGCGATCGACCTGATCGACCAGGCCGGGGCCCGCGTGCGCCTGCGCAGCGGCAGCCGCGCCGACGAGGTGCGCGAACTCCAGTCCCGGCTCGACCAGCTGAACCGCGAGAAGGACCAAGCCGTCGCGGAGGAGGACTTCGAACGCGCGTCCACCCTGCGCGACGAGATCCGCGGGATCCGCGAGCAGCTGACCGGGGTGCGCGGCGGCGGCGCGGACGGCGTCCGGGAGGTCACCGAAGAGGACATCGCCGAAGTGGTCGCCCGGCTCACCGGGGTCCCGGTGAGCCGGCTGACCGAACACGAGCGGGACCGGCTGCTGCGCCTGGAGGAGCACCTGCACCAGAAGGTGGTCGGCCAGGACGAGGCGGTGACCGCGGTGGCCGAGGCGGTCCGCCGCTCGCGGGCCGGGTTCGCCGAACCGGGCCGCCCGTTCGGCAGCTTCCTGTTCCTCGGCCCGACCGGCGTCGGCAAGACCGAACTGGCGCGGGCGCTGGCCGAAGCGCTCTTCGGCGACGCCGAGCACATGGTGCGCATCGACATGAGCGAGTACGGCGAGCAGCACACGGTGAGCAGGCTGCTCGGCGCGCCACCGGGGTACGTCGGCCACGAGGACGCCGGGCAGCTGACCGAAGCCGTGCGGCGGCGGCCGTATTCGGTGGTGCTGCTGGACGAGGTGGAAAAGGCGCACCCGGAGATCTTCAACGTGCTGCTGCAGGTGCTCGACGACGGCAGGCTCACCGACACCCGCGGCCGCACCGTGGACTTCACCAACACCGTGCTGATCATGACCAGCAACCTCGGCTCGGAGCTGATCACCAGCGGCACCCAGGGCGCGCTCGGGTTCACCCCGGCGTCGGCGGACGCAGACGAGAAGTCGTTGCGGGAACGGCTGATGCGCCGGTTGCGCGAGTCGTTCCGGCCGGAGTTCCTCAACCGGGTCGACGAGATCATCGTCTTCCGCAGGCTCGAGCAGGAGCAGCTCGAGCAGATCGCCGAGCTGATGCTGGCCCGCACCCGGCAGCGCGCGCGGGCGCAGGGCCTCGAACTGGACTTCACCCCGGAGGCCGTGCGCTGGCTCAGCCGCGCCGGTTTCCAGCCCGAGTACGGGGCCCGGCCGATGCGCCGCGCCATCCAGCGGGCGGTGGACAACCCCTTGGCGGATCTGGTGCTGAAGGGCGAACTGCCCGCCGGTGCCCGGGTCCGCGTGTCCGAACGCGACAACGAGCTGTCCTTCGACGTGGCAGCCGGAACAGGAGGACGACCAGCGTGAGACCACAGCGACGCGTCACGGTGTTCGCCCCGTCACCGCAGTTGACGGTGACCATCGAGGAACTGGACGGCATCCCCGAGATGCACCTGCACGCCGGCGGGCAGGGGGTCTGGCAGGCCCGCATGATCGTCTCGCTCGGCGTGCCGGCGGTGCTCTGCGCGGCGCTCGGCGGGGAGACCGGCGACCTGCTCAAGCACCTGATCCCCGGGGAGGGCATCGAGCTGGTCGCCCAGGACGCCCACTCGCGCAACGGCGGCTACGTGCACGACCGGCGCAACGACGAGCGCGAGCCGGTGGTCGAGGCGCCGGGGGAACCGCTGTCCCGGCACGAACTGGACGGGTTGTACGAGAAGACGCTGGTGGAGGGGTTGCGGTCGAAGACGGTCACGCTCAGCGGGCCGTCCACCGGGCAGCCGGTGCCCGCCGACATGTACCGCAGGCTGGCCGCCGATCTGCGGGCCAACGGCTGCCTGCTGGTGGTCGACCTGTCCGGGGAACTGCTGGAGGCGACCGTCGAGGGCAAACCGCAGTTCATCAAGGTCAGCCACGAGGAGCTGCTCGGCGACGGGCGGGCGGACAGCGAGGAACCCGCCGAGCTGATCTCGGCGATGCGGGAACTGAGCAAGCAGGCCGGGGACGCCTCCGTGGTCGTCTCGCGGGCCGCGGACCCGGCGCTGGCCCTGCTCGAAGGGGAGCTGTTCGAGATCGAGGCACCGCCCTTGCACCCGATGGACTCCCGCGGCGCGGGCGATTCGATGACCGCCGCGGTGGCCGCCGCGCTCACCGAAGGCGCTTCGCTGCTGGACGCGGTCCGGCTCGGCGCCGCGGCCGGGGCGCTGAACGTGACCCGGCGCGGGCTGGCCACCGGCAGCGGCGAAAGCGTGCGCGCGGTGTCCGAACGGGTCGAACTGCGGCGGATCAACGAGAGCGGGGAAGCGGCATGACCCGCGTGCTGATCACCAACGACGACGGCATCGACTCCCCCGGGCTGGTCACCCTGGCCAGGGCGGCGCTGCGGCACCAGCTCGACGTGGTGGTCGCCGCCCCGCACGAGGAGTCCAGCGGCACCAGCGCCGGGCTGACCGTGGTGGGCACCGGGCCGGCGGCCAAACCGGTCGAACTGGCCGAACTGCCCGGGGTGCCCTGCCACGCGGTGACCGCGCGACCGGCCTACATCGTGCTGGCCGCCCGCGAGGGCAGTTTCGGCGAGCCACCCGACCTGGTGCTCTCCGGGGTGAACCGGGGCATCAACATCGGCCGGGCGGTGCTGCACTCGGGCACCGTGGGCGCGGCGCTGACCGCGGGCATGAACGACCTGCGGGCGCTGGCGGTGTCACTGGAACACCCGGATTCCGGGCTGCTGCACTGGGACAGCGCGGAGGAGCTGGCCGCGGAGGTGGTCCCGATGCTGCTCGACGCGGCCCCGGGCACCGTGCTCAACCTGAACGTGCCCGCGCGGCCGCGGGCGGAACTGGGGAAGCTCACCCGGGCCGGGTTGTCCTCGGCCGGTGTCGTGCAGACCCGGCTGGAGCGCTCCGGTGATTCCGCCGACGAGGTGGTGACCACCGTGGTGGACGGCAACGCCGAACCCGGCACGGACGCCCACCTGCTGCAGCAGGGCACCCCGACGATCACCGCGCTCCGCTCGGTCACCGAGGACCCGGACTTCGACTGGCCACCGGGGCTCTGAACACCGAAAACGAGGAGTGGGGCACCCGGAAGGCTCCGGGTGCCCCACTCCTCGTCCTGGGACCGGACGACCTCAGCGGCCGTCGGCTGCCTCGGCGTGGTGGCTCAGCGCGGCTTCGACGGTTTCGTCGATGGGCAGCACGGGCTGGAGGCCGGCGGCCTCGATGGCCCTCGGCACCACGCGGCCGGTGGCGACCAGCCGCAGCGGGGTGCCCGCGTCGGTGCACTTCTGCTGGATCTCCACCAGTGCGGCCAGTCCCGAGGAACCGAGGAAGTTCACCTTGGTGAAGTCGGCGACCACCAGCTGGGGTGGCTTGGCCAGCGCACGGGCGGTGTCGAACTCGGTGACCAGCGCGGGCACGGTCAGCATGTCGACGTCACCGGACGCGACCACGATCACCGCTGCTTCCTCGGCACGGTGTTCCAGCTCCAGCAGCTCGCTGGGCAATGGCACGGGACCTCCCGGGGTCGGACGAACGGAAAGTTTCTCCGCCGGTCTCGGTTGGTCGTGACCGAGCGCGATCGGAATCCCCGGCTGGCTGCTCAACCGGATGCACAGATCGTAGCGACCGCTCCGGAGCACTGCCATCCGGTACCGGATGCGGAAAGTTCGCCCGAACGGAGTAATTATGATCACGTCGGCGGGAAACCCGGTCCGGGGGTGGGCATTGAGTACCGGTGAAGGTGCGCGTACGGTCGAGATCAGCGGTTGAAACCAGCAGCCGAATGCACTGGGCACGTACCGCTCCAAGCGTGTCTCCGCCGATCTCCGGGAGTTTCCGGAGCCGGAAGGAGCGTCCGCCATGACGTTTCCGTTCATGCGGGATCAGCTGAACATCGCCACCGATCACAGCCTTCCCGGTCACACCGTCATCCAGGTCTCCGGCGAAGTGGACCTGGCCACCAAGCGGCAGTTCGACACCGCGCTGACCAGCGCCGTCACCACCGCCGACCCCGCCGTGGTCGTGCTCGACCTCAGCGGCGTGAGCTTCCTGTCCAGCTCCGGGCTGCAGGTGCTGACCGAGTTCCAGGACCTGGCCGACGCCACCGGCAGGCAGGTCCGGGTGGTCTGCGCCGGGCGGCCGGTCCGCCGTCCGGTGGAGATCGTCGGCCTCGACCGCCGCCTGCGCCTCTACACCAGCCGCGAAGCCGCGCTCGGCGCCGTCGCGGTCAGCTGACCCCCGCGTTCACCGCCCGCCGCACGGCCGAGACGATCTCGGCGTTCGGCATGCCCTTGATCACGTATTCGCCCACCCCGGCGTCCCGCATCAGCTTCCGGTTGCCGGCGTCGTCGTAGGCGGAGAACGCGACCAGGGGCGTGCCGATGCCGAGCCCGGCCAGGCGGCGGGCCACTTCCGCGCCCCCGCCGGTGGGCATCCGCACGTCGACCACGGCGACGTCGGGGCGGTGCCGCTCGATCAGCGCCACCGCCTGGTCCACCGTCTCCGCGTCCCCCACCACGGTGAGATCGCCCTCGGCCTCCAGCACCGCCCGCAGCGCTTCACGGATGAGCAGCTCGTCGTCGGCGATGACCACGCGGACGTCCGCTCGAACCGGTTCGGTGCTCACCCGTCCACCTCCGCACGCGCGCCCGGCCCGTCCGGGACCCAGAACCGCACCAGCGTGCCCTCGCCGGGCTCGCTGATCAGCTCCCACCAGCCGCCGACCGCTTCGGCGCGTTCCCGCATGGCCCGCAGGCCGAACTGGGTGCCGCCGTCGCCGAGCCCGCCCGCCACCACGTCGGTGCCGATGCCGTCGTCCCTGACCTCGGCGAGCGTGCCGCTGTCGATCGAGCGGAGCCGCACCCGCACCCGGCTCGCGCGCGCGTGCTTGTGCACGTTGGTCAGCGCTTCGCCGACGATGCGGAAGACCGTCAGCGACGCCTCCGGCGGCGGCTCCCCGGTCAGCTCGGCCAAGACGAGTTCGGTGGCGATACCGTGGGCCGCCAGTTGCTGCAGGTGCGCGCCGATCGCCTCGGCCAGGTCCTGTTCGTCCAGGGTGGGCGGGCGGAGCCGGCGGACCAGGTCGCGCAGCCGGTCGATGGTCTCGGCCACCGCGGTGTCCAGCGCGCGGACCGCGGGCAGGAACTCCTCGGGCACCTGCCTGCTCAGCAGCTGCATCCGCATCGACACCGCCACCATCGCCTGGATGGAGTCGTCGTGCACGTCCCAGGCGATCCGGCGCCGCTCGGCCTCCTGCGCCTCGACCAGGTGGAAGAACAGCCGCCTGCGCTCGACCAGCTCGCTCTCCGCGCGCACGCGCTCGCTGACGTCCCTGGTGACCTTGCCGAACCCGCGAAGCCTGCCGTGGCCGTCGAACAAGGCGGTGATCACCACCACCGCCCAGAACCGGCTGCCGTCCTGGCGGACCCGCCAGCCCTCGTCCTCGAACCGGCCCTCGGCGGTGGCCACCTCCAGCTCGTGGGCCGGTTTGCCGGCCCGCAGGTCGTCGGGCGGGTAGAACACCGAGAAGTGCTTGCCGATGATCTCGTCGGCGGCGTAGCCCTTGATCCGGGCGGCGCCGGTGTTCCAGGTCGCCACGTAACCGCGGGGGTCGAGCATGAAGATCGCGTAGTCCTGGACGCTCTGCACGAACAGGCGGAAGGAATCACCGGAATAGGGATCGTCGAGCGGGTCGGCCTCGTCCACACCATCGGGTTCCGGCCCGCTCACTCCGGGAAGCTCACCAGCCGGGGACCACGACTCAGCCATTTCCGCTCGGCGATGGCAGCCGCAACTCGCACCAGACCACCTTGCCGCCACCCCTGGCCTGCACGCCCCAGTTCTGGGACAGCCGCTCCACCAGCGCCAGCCCCCAGCCGCCCTCCGGCCCGCCGAGCTTGGGCCGCGGCCTGGCCGGGTTGCCGTCCTCGCACTCGATCCGGATCAGGCCGCGGGTGCAGGTGATGCTCAGCGTCGGCTTGCCGCCGGCGTGCCGGACCACGTTGGCCACCAGCTCGGAGGCGATCAGCGTGGCGTCCTCGAAGGGCAGCGTGCCCTGCCACGGCGCCAGCACGCGGGCGACGAACCGCCTGGCCTCGCCCTCGGCGGTGAGGTCGGCAGGCAGCACCGCGGTGACCGGGTCGTCCGCACTCAGCATGCTGTCCATCATCTCCCATCGTCCACCCGTCCGGCGCAGTCCGGCTAGACGCAGCGGTGTCCGATCCACTGATGCACCTGCATCAGTCGAGCAGCCCGCGGCGGCGGGCGATCGCCACCGCCTCCAGCCGGGAGTGCGCACCCAGTTTGGCCAGTGCGCGCTGGGCGTGGTTCCGCACGGTGTTGCGGGCCAGGTGCAACCGCCGCGTGATGTCCTCGACGGTCGCGCCGTCGGCGAACAACCGCAGGATCTCGCGTTCGCGGGCGGTCAGCTCGGCGGGTGCGCCGCGGCCCGAGAGCCTGCCGATCACCTCGCCGAGCAGGCCGGCGTCGAACACCATCTCCCCCGCCGCCGCCCGGCGGATGGCGTCGGCGAGGTGGTGCAGCCCGGCCGCCTTGGACACCACGCCGGCACCGCCCGCCTCGACCACGCGGGTGGCCACCCCGGCGCTGACCTCGGCGGTGAGCAGCAGGACCTTGGGCGCGGCGGCGAGCGCGCGCAGCCGGGCGATCAGTTCGAGGCCGTCGCCGTCGGGCAGCCTGCGGTCCAGCAGCACCAGGTCCGGGTTGGTCAGTTCCACCTCGCGCACCGCGTCGGCCAGCGAACCGGCCCGCGCCGCGAGGTCGATGTCGCCGATACCGGCGAACACGAGTTCCATCGCCTCCGCCACCATGTCGTGGTCTTCGACGAGGACGACACGGATCGCAGGCATCGCGGGCACGCTACCAGCCGGTTCGGTGCGGAGCAGCGCGGACGCCGCCGTCCGGGGGCGGCACGCGCGGGATCGCCCGCCGCCGGACGACCCGCGGCCGTGGCGGGCGAACCGGGTTCACCCCAGCCAGCCGGGCCGGTCGCCGCGGACGCGAGCCCACTTCCGCCGGAACTCCGCCTCCAGCGCGGCGCCCTCGGTGGCGTTGAGGCCGTGCAGCACGCCGAAGGAGAACGAGCTGTGCCCTTCGCGATCGGCGGCCACCGCCAGCGGCACCAGTTCCTCGCGGGCGACCACACCGTCGTGGTGGTCGCCGAGCACCGACTGCACCGCCTTGACGCGCTTGCGCCACGCGTCGAGCCGCTTCCCCATCACCGGCCGCACCGCGTCGGCGGTGTACCGGGCCTGCTTGGCCTTCTTGCGCACCTCGTGCAGGGCGGCGTCGCGGTCCTTCGCGGTGTCCAGCGCGGCCACCGCCTTCTCCAGCCGCCGTGCGGCACGGCGCACGGCGTGGCGGAGTTCGGTGCGGGCGGGGCGCTTCGCCTTCTTGGTCAGCGGCGGGTCGTCGAGCAGCGCGTCCAGTGCCCGCAGCAGTTCGAGGTACCGCGTGCTGTTCAACGCGGTGAGCGCGCCGGTCCTGGCCCGTGCGGCCCGCTGTTCGAAGTAGGTGCCGAGGAAGACCGCCACCGGGCCGATGGTCAGCCGCCGGGGCAGCCCGGTCACCTGCCCGGCCAGCCCGGCGTGCAGCACCTCGTTGTCCCGCACCGGGCCCAGCTCACCGCCGAGCCACTTCAGCTCCTCACGCAGGTGTGCCACGGCGTCGCGGTCGAGCACGCGGCGGAAGGAGCCGAGGGCGCTGCGCAGCCGCCGCATCGCCACGCGCATCTGGTGGACCGCGTCGCCGGCGTCGCGGCGCACCCCGGCGTCGTGGCGGCGCATCGCCTCCACCTGCGTGCGCAGGTAGTGCAGCACCACCTCGCCCGCGGTCGCCTTCTTGCGCGGCGGCGCACCGGATTCGGCGGGCAGCAGGTCGCCGATCAGCCGCCGCAGCTTCGACGGCCACGCCGACGGCACCGCCCCGGCGTCGACGACCAGGTCCGCCAGTGTGGCCAGGGTCCCGTCGCCGGTCTCGGGAGCCAGTTCGACCTCCAGTTCCCGCCACTGGTCCAGGCGCGCCACCGCACCGGCCGCTTCCCCGGTCACGTGGTCGTCGGTCAGCGTCGCCAGCACGCGGCCGTCGGCGTCGGCCAGTTCCACCTCGTACCGCACGGTGCGCAGCCCGGCCACGCCGATGAGCTCCGCACCGCGGCTGTGCCCGCGCACCAGTTCCGCCAGTTCGGCCGGTACCTCGGTGGATTCGCCCAGTGGCAGCGTGATCTCTTCGCGCGCGTCCTCGCCGACGGGCAGCTTCAGGTGCCAGCCCTCGTCCCCGCCACCGGTGCGGCGGCGCAGCGTCACCCCGGCGCGGGCCAGGTCGTAACGCGGGGTGTCGTAGTAGGTCGCGTCGAGCCGCAGCTCGCGGGGTTCGGACTGACCGGCGACCGGCCCGCGGGCCCGCAGGTCCGGGATCGGGCGGTCCAGCGGGAAGTCGAACTTGCGTTCGCGCTCCACCGCGGTCCGCGGTTCGGCGGGGGTGCTCACTCCGGTCAACTCACGGCCTCCTGGTTCAGCCGGGCAGTGCGCCCGTCGTCGCGAAATCCGCCCGGCGGGCCACCGAAACCACCTGGTCGGCGAAGCGGCCGTAGAACCGGGCCAGCAGGGTCACGTTCACCGCGGCGGGTACCCCGTGGGGCCAGCCCGGATCGGTGACCTCGGTGAGCAGGTGCCGGTGCAGCGCGTCCACTTCGGCCTCGGCCGCGCTCAGCCGCCCGACCGCGGTCTCGGCGGCGCCGTGCAGGAATTCGCACAGGTCCTCGGCCATGCTCGTGGTGCACGCGGCGAGCTGCTCGAACGCGGGCAGGAGCTCTTCGGGCACCGCCCGCGCCGGATGGGCGCGCGCGGCGGTCTCGGCGATGTGCCTGGCCAGATCTCCCATGCGCTCCAGCCGATCGGCGCAGTACACCGCGGCGAGCACCAGCCGCAGGTCACCGGCCACCGGCGCCTGCAGCGCCAGCAGCCGGTGCGCGGCCCGCTCGCACTCGTCCCTGGCCCGGTCCAGCCGCCGGTCGCTGGCCACCACCTCGGCCGCCACCGCCGGTTCGGCGTCGAACAACGCCCGGCTGGCCAGCCGCAGTTCGGTGGCGGCCGTGGTGGACAACCCCATCAGCTGCTCGCCCAGGTCCGTGAGCTGGCCGTGGAACCGTTCCCGCACCCGCCTCACCTCACCCGGCCGCGCTGCCTCACCTCCGGGTGGACTACCCGATCAGGTACCCCGGCAAACCCGCGGCGGGTTTGGTTCCGGCCCGCGGTGGTTATCCCCGCCCCGTGCACACCCGGGATTTCGGGCCGGAGCACGACGGGCGCCAGCCGCTCCCCGTCTTCCTCCCGCCGATGCAGGCGAAACCGGGCTCCCTGCCGCCGGTCGCCGAAGACGAGGAATGGGCCTACGAATTCGACTGGGGCGGTCCGCGGGCCCTGGTCCGCGTGCAGGACGGCCGGACGTCGGTCCGTGAGCGCTCGGGCCGGGTGATCACCGACGAGTTCCCCGAACTGGCCGGGATCGGCGCGGCGCTGGGCGGCACCGAGGTGCTGCTGGACGGCCAGCTGATGGCCTTCGACGGCGGCCTGCCCAGCCCGGCGGCGCTGCGGCGGCGCGGGAAGCGGCGCGCCAAGGCCTGGTACCTGCTCTCGGACGTGCTGCACCTCGACGGCACCCCGTGCCTGGACCTGCCGTACCTGCAGCGCCGCGAGCTGCTGGCCGACCTCGACCTGCACGGGCCCGCCTGGCAGACCCCGGGGCACCAGCTCGGCGGCGGGGGCGCGGCCCTGCGCTCGGCGCTCGCGCGCGGCCTGCCGGGGGTGCTGGCGAAACGGCTGAAGAGCCCGTACCAGCCGGGCAAGCGCAGTGCCCACTGGCTGGCGGTGACCGGCACCGGGGTCCAGGAGGTGGTGATCGGCGGCTGGCGGCCGGGTGGCGGCTCGCGGGCGGGCACCTTCGGTTCGCTGCTGCTCGGCATTCCGCACGGCAGCGGGCTGCGTTACGTGGGCAACGTCGGCACCGGGTTCACCCACGACGCGCTCGGGGTGCTCGCCGGGCGGCTGCGGCGGCTGGAGCGCAAGACCGCCCCGTTCCACTCCGTGCCGGACCCGCAGGCCCGCGGGGCGCACTGGGTGCGCCCGTGCCTGGTCGGCGAGGTGGTCTTCCGCGGCTGGACCGACGCGGCGTGCCTGCGCACCCCGCGCTGGCGCGGCCTGCTGCCGGGCCGGGATCCCGGTGGCGTCCGGTTCGGTGAGTGAACGCGAAGCGAACGGAATGGAAAACGACCGCACGGGGTACCACGAATGGATGAGTAGCCAGCCCACCGCTGAATCCCGCGACGAGCAGCTCGCGCGCAACGTCAGCGAGTTGCTCGGGGAACTGCGCGTGGCCCAGGCAGCCGTGCAGTTCCTCTTCGGCTTCCTGCTGACGATCACCTTCACCGACCACTTCCGCGAGGCGAGCGGGTTCGAGAAGGGCATCCACCTGACCGCGGTGCTGCTGGCCGCCACCTCGACGGCACTGCTGGCCGCTCCCCCGGTCTGGCACCGCATGCTGTTCCGGCAGGGCCGCCGCGAGGAGATCCTGCAGCTGGGCAACAAATCGGTGCTGGCCGGGCTGGTCTGCCTGGCGCTCGCGGTGACCACCACGGTGGCGCTGATCGCCAAGGTCATCTTCGGCTCGCTGTCGATGGCCCTGATCGGCCCCGCCATCGGCGTGCTCTTCGGCGTGCTGTGGTTCGTGGTGCCCCACCACATCCGCCGGCGGCCCCCCGGGGCGGCGGAGCCGACGGCGGACGGGGAGTGAGCGGTTACTCGTCGCCGGGCCAGTCGCCGGTGGCCTTGCGGTAGCCCTCGGCCCCGGCCCGGTCCACCGCCGCCTTCACCGCGCCGAAGATGGCGCCCTGCACGGCCGCGGCGATGACCACCTCGGCCCAGCCGTACTTCGCGTCGGTGGCGTCGGGGGCGTCGTCCTGCCCGCGCACCCGCTTCCAGATCTGCTTGAACAGCGCGCTGGCGGCGATCCCGCCGAGTGAACTGACCACCAGGCCGAGCGGCTTGTACAGCACCTTGTTCATTTGCGGCTCCTGCGGATGATCAGCAGCACGATCAGGGCCAGCAACGCGGCGCCGCCACCGGCGACCGGCCACGGGTTGCGGTGCACCGAATCCGCTGCCCGGTGGGCCTGCTCCTTGGCGCGGGCGGGCACGTTCACCTTGTGCGCCAAGGCTTCCATCGTCTCGCCGAGTTCCTGCCTGGTCAGTTCGATGTCCACCCGCGCCTGCTCGGCGTTGCGCGGGAAGGCGGTTTTACCCTGCTGCGACCCGGCACCGGACTCGCCGCCGCTCATGAGCGCACACTCTCCTTCAGCACCTTGACGTCGGTCTGCACGCTGGCCACCGCCTCCTCGGGCACCGGCGGGGTGGCGCGCTTGAGCTGCGCCTTGCCGAGCAGGCCCGCGATCCCGGCGAGCACCAGCAGGACACCGGCCACGATCAGCGCGGCGGCCCAGCCCGGCAGCACCACGGCCAGCCCGAGCACCGCGGCCGCGACCAGGGTGAGCACCGCCAGCAGCGCGACGAACCCGGCCGCCCCGGCCAGGCCGGCGCCCGCGCCGAGGCGCTTGCCCTTCTGCTGCAGCTCCGCCGTCGCCAGCCGCATCTCGTCGCGGACCAGTCTGCTCAACTGCTCGGACGCGTCCCCCACCAACTGGGAGACCGAACGGTCGTCCTGAGTCATCGTTACCTCCCGTGCGCTGTTACCGCCCGGCTACCCCGATCGCCGGAGGCTCAACCGGGCCGTTTGCGCCACCGGTGCCCGGGTACCCGCCGGGCGCAGGAAACTCTCCGGAAGGAGGCGGGAAATGCCGCAGCAGGCTTGGAGCAACAAGCGGGAACGGCAGTACGAGCACATCAAGTCGAGCCAGCAGGACCGCGGCGCGAGCGAGGGCCGGGCCGAGGAGATCGCCGCGCGCACGGTCAACAAGAACCGCGCGCAGGCCGGGGAAGCCAAGCAGGCCAGCAAATCCTCCGTGCGCGACGTCTCGCCGCAGCACCGCGGCGGCAAGCGGTCGGGCAACCGGAGGGGTCCCGGCGGGCCGACCAAGGACCAGCTCTACAACGACGCGAAGAAGCGCGGCATCAAGGGCCGGTCCACGATGACCAAGAAGGAACTGCAGCAGGCGCTGGGCCGCTGACGGATCGACCGAAAAGGGGGCTTCCGGATTTCCGGAAGCCCCCTTTTTCGCGTTCCCCGTCAGTTGCCGGGACGCTGGACGTCACCGCGCCAGGCACCGGTTTCCCGGCCGCGCTTCTCGATGAACTCCTCGAACCGCTTCATGTCACCCTTGATCCGGCGGTCGAGCACACCGAGCTTGTCAGCCACCTGCTCGACGAAGCCCTCCGGATCGATGTCCATCTGCGCGGTCACCCGGGTGCGGTTGTCGTCGATCCGGTGGAAGGTGATGACGCCCGCGTGCCGCGGCCCGTCGTCCGACCGCCAGGCCACGCGCTCGTCCGGGTGCTGTTCGGTGATCGTGGCGTCGAATTCCCTTTCCGCGCCACCGATCTTCACCCGCCAGTGGGTGTGCGTGTCGTCCAGCTGGCGGACCTCCTCCACGCCTTCCATGAACTCCGGGAAGGACTCGAACTGGGTCCACTGGTTGTACGCGGTGGAAACCGGTACGCCGACTTCGACGGTCTCGGTGATCGTGCCCACGGGTTCTCCTCGATCGCGGTTGCTTACGCGATCCGGGTACCCGAACTCCGCCCGGTCACACGTGTGCCGTGGATGTAGTCCAGTGCGTCCTGCCGCGGGGACTCGCCCAGCACCGTGGTCCACCCCGCGGGGACCTCCACGAACGAGGGCCACAGCGAGTACCGCCCGCTCTCGTTCAGCAGCACCACGAACCGGCCCCGGGGATCCGCGAACGGATTGCTCATCACCGCCGACCTTCCTTGCCCCGCTCACCCGGCCGGCGTTCCCGGCCGCCCCTCCTACTCCAAGGTAGGCAGGCGGCGGCGCCGGGGCAAAGGTTTCGGCGGGTTTCGCTGTCCACCCGATGGCCACCGGCGAGTAACTCGCCGGTGGCCACGCAGGTCAGACCACCGCGGGTGCATCATCGGCGAAGAGCAGTTCGGTCTGCTTCGCGGTGATGTACGCGATGGCCTCGGCGCGCCAGGTGGCGGGCAGGGCCACCCGCCAGCCCCGCGGCACGTCCACGTAGGACGGCCACAGCGAGTGCTCCCCGGTTCCGTTCTCCAGCACCAGGTAACGCGCACCGGGGTCGTCGAGGAACGGGTCCACGGGCCCTCCCGGTCAAGAAGCGCACTTCTCCTCGGCCAGCGCGGGCGGCGCCCAGCCGGCGGCCTCGCCCCACTCCCGCGCCCGCCGCTGCTTGTCCGCCCGCTCGGCTCTCGGCAACTGCGCGTAAGCCACGTCGCGGACCAGCGAGTGGCCGAACGCGTACGCCGCCTCGCCGCCCGCGCCCGCCGGGCGGGCCCGCCGCAGGAACTCCAGCCGCTCCAGGTTGCCCAGCGCCCGCGCCACCTCGGCCGGTTCCCGGCCGCCCACCGCGGCCACCGCCGCCGGGGTCACCGGCTCGCCGACCACGGACGCGTCGAGCAGCACCGCCTTGTCCACCGCGGGCAGGGTGTCCAGCCTGGCGGCGATCACGCTCCGCACCGCCTGCGGCAGCGGCAGCTGGTCGCGTTCGGAATCGGGCCAGTCGCCGCTGCGCAGCCGGTCGGCCAGCACCCTGGCGTACTCCACGGCGAACAGCGGGTTGCCGCCGACCCGCACGGCCAGCACCCGGCAGAACTCGGTCAGCGAGTCGGCCACGATCGGGTCCTGCTCCTCGGCGGGCTCGGCCCCGTCCCCGGCGACCAGGTCTTGCAGGATGCCGGTGATCGCCTCGTCCGAGAGCGGGTCCATCGTGGTGGTGGTGGCGTGGCGCCGTCCCCCGCCCCAGCCGGGGCGGCGCTGCAGCAGTTCGGGACGCGCGGTGGCCACCACGAACAACGGCACCGGCGCGGCGTGGTCGGACAGCTCGTCGACGAAGTCCAGCAGTTCGTCGGTGGCCCAGTGCAGGTCCTCCAGCACCACCACCACCGGACCGGCCACGGCGATGGCTTCGAGGAAGCGGCACCACGCGGCCAGCATCTGCCCCGGGTCGGCGGGCCGCTCCCCCAGCCCGGCCAGCCGGCACAGGTTCTCCCGCATCCAGGCGGCCGCCTCGGCGGGCACCGCGAGCCGGTCGATCGCGGTGGCGATCTTCTCGCGCACCACCCCGGCCGGGTCGGCGGCGGCGAACCCGCAGTGCTCGCGCAGCACCCCGGTCAGCGCGGCGTACGGCGCTTCGGCGGCGAACGGCTGCGTGTCGCCGGTCAGCGCGGCGGCGATCTCCCCGCGTTCGGCGGCCTGCCTGCCGAATTCGGCGAGCAGCCGGGACTTGCCGATGCCCGGCTCGCCCAGCACGGTCACCAGGTGCGGCCGCCGCCAGCCGCGCACCTGGCCGAGCAGGCTGCGCAGCACCTGCAGTTCGTGGTCCCGGCCGACCAGGCCCGGCCCGGTCTCCGGCACGCCGATCGTCCGCGGCGCGGGTGCCACGGCCAGCGCCCCGCGCCCGCCGCCGGGCACCGGTGCGTAGGTGATGGCCTCCTCGGTGGCGTACCGGGTGGTGTCGCAGACGAGGATGTCGCCGTCGGGCACCGCGGCCAGCAGCCGCGCGCAGCCGTCCATCACCGAACCGGTGACCATCGGCGGCCCGTCGCAGCCAGCGGCGCCGTAGCGGACCAGCGCGGGGCCGGTGGCCACCGCGACCCCGACGCTGATGCCGGTGGCCGCCCGGCGGCTCAGCCCGGGGATCTCGTCGGCGAGGAACCGGTCGCGGATGGCGAGCGCGGCCCGCACCGCGCGTTCGGCGTCGTCCTCGTGGTTGCGGGGCACCCCGAACAGCACCAGGTACATCGAGCCGATCGAGCCGCCTGCCACCCCGTCGAACCGGCGGACCTCGCCGCCGATGATCGCGCCGACCCCGCGCATCGCCTCGTCGACGTCCTCGGGATCGGCCTCGGCCATGCCCGGCCCGAGCTGCGCGGAGACCAGCAGCGCGCTGACGTTCTTGCGCTCGGCCCTGGCGTCGGCGGGCGCGGACGGCGGCAGCCGCACGGTGGCCACCGGCGCGGGCTCGGCGGTGGTGGCCGGCGCCTCCTGGTGCACGGGCGGTTCCGCCGGTTCCGGGAGCGGGCGGCGCTGGCCCGGGATCGCCCGCGGGGTGCTGGTGACGGCCACCCGGATCTGCCCGGCGGGCAGGCCCGGCACGGTCAGTTCGGCGTCCTGGTTGAGGATCATCCGCTGCAGTTCACGCAGTTCGCGGCCGGGTTCGATGCCGAGGCCGTCGACGAGCAGCGCGTAGGTGCGGCGGTAGGCGTCCAGCGCGTCGGCCTGCCTGCCGGACCGGTAGAGCGCGAGCATCAGCTGCCCGCACAGCCGTTCCCGCAGCGGTTCGGCGGCGACCACCTCTTCGAGTTCGGCGATCACCTCGTGGTGGCGCCCGCAGCTCAGCTCCGCCTCGAACCGGTCCTCCAGCGCGACCAGCTTGAGCTTTTCCAGCGCGGCCAGTTCGGGCCAGGCGATCCCGGTCTCGACCAGGTCGGCCAGCGCGGGACCGCGCCAGAGGCCGAGCGCCTCGCGCAGCGTGCGGGCGGCGGGCTCGGCCAGGCCCTCGGCCAGTTCCGCGCGGCCGCGCTCGGCGAGTGACTGGAAGTGGTGCAGGTCGACCGACTCGGGGTCCACGCGCAGGAGGTAACCGGGGGCGTGGGTGAGCAGCATCGGGGTGCGGCCGGGGGCGTGCGGGCGGGAGGCCAGCGTGCGGCGGATGGCGGAGACGGCGTTCTGCACCATCTTGCGGCCGGTCGAGGGCACGCCGTCGGCCCACAGCGCCTTGACCACGTGGCTGGTCGGCACCACGTTGTTCGCGTGCAGCAGCAGGTAGCCCAGCACGGCCCGCTGCTTCACGCCGCTCAGTTCGACCGGCGGACCGTCGTCGACCATCTCCAGAGAACCGAGAACGCAGAACCTCACGAACTTTCACCCCGACTCTTGCCGGTCGAACTCGAAAAACTTTCACATCGAGCGAGTTCCGGCATTCCGGACCGAAATCCGCTTCCCGGGCGGTCGCCGGGTCACCGGTCAATCGCTTGTGGCAATTGCCCGGCAGCCCGGCGGCGGAGTCGCCGCGGCGTTCCCCGCGCCCACCGAGCGGGCCCCGGTCCCTCGACTCATGTAACTGCTCGAGTGCACCTATCGTCACACATGAGTCACTCCACAGGTACTGCGGAACTCCACAGGTCGATCCACAGAGATGTTGGGAACTATCCGCCCGAGCCGCGTAACAGCGTCACAGAACCACGCGGAAAACCTTGGCCGGCAAGGAAAGCGCAGGTTCGGCCCGGAACGGGCGGGGGACCGGCCGGGCGGCGCCGTGGGCTGGGGGCACCACAGTGGATGATCACGAACGGTAGTTCCCGGACACTGGCCGTGACCACCCTGCGGAGCCGCGGACCACCCGGGGCGCCCCACCCGGTGCCCGGGGCGGCGCAACCTTAAGTGCATGTTAATTCACCACACGGCCGGGCGGGCTCGCCTAGGATATGGATTGCCTGAACCGGTCCGGTCGCGCAGTTCGGCCCGTCAGCGGGAGGTGTCCATTAATGCGCTCTAACGAGAAACACGCACGCAACACAGTGAACACCGTCGCATCCGATCTCGCAGCCCCCACGGCGAGAATCACACTTTCCGCCGCGTTCGCCCGTTCCGCCCCGTCACCCGTCCGGCCGCGTCTTCGCCCGGCCGGCGGTACCCGCCGGGAACCCGGGGGCTGAGCCGGTGCCCGCCGCAACCAGGACCGACCGGCCCGCCTTGACAGTGCTCCCGCTCCGGTGACAGGGTCCCCCGGATACCTGTCGGACAGCCGGACAGGGCGCTGGCCGTCGCGCACACCCCGGGCCGGAAACAGCACACGGGAGGTAGCCGTGGAGGGTTCCGTCCCGCACGAGCCGCGGCTTCGCGGACGTGCCGAGCAGTTGTGCGCGATCGGCGGCCGCCTCGACGCGGTGGCCGCCGGCCGCCCCGCCATCCTGAACCTGGCCGGAGCCGCCGGAGCGGGCAAGACCGCCCTGCTCACCGCGGCCACCGCCGAGGCCACCGCCCGCGGGTTCCGCGTGCTCACCGCGCGGTCGGCCCGCCTGGAACGCGACTTCGCCTTCGGGGTGGTGCGCCAGTTGCTGGAGGGCACGGTGTTCGAGGCGGGCGCGGCGGAACGCGCGCGGCTGCTCGAGGGCGCCGCCGCCTTCGCCGTGGAGGTGCTGGAGGCCGGTCCGTCGGCCACCGCGGTCGACCTGCACTCCACCTTCCACTCCCTGTGGCACCTGTGCCGGTACCTCGCCGAGGGGGCACCGCTGCTGCTGGTGGTCGACGACGTGCACTTCGCGGATCCGCTGTCCACCCAGTGGCTCGACTACGTGTCCCGGCGGCTGTCCGGGCAGCGGATCGGCATCTTCACCGCGAGCACCCGCGGGACCGAGGGGGGCCCGTTCCGCCGGGCACCCGGGGTGACCGGGGCCGAGCAGCTGGAGGTCGGCGGGCTGGACACCGACGCGCTCACCGGCCTGGTCACCGAGGTGCTCGGCGAGGACGTCTCCGCCGAGTTCGTCCGCACCTGCCACACCGTCACCGCGGGCAACCCGGCGCTGCTGGAAGGGCTGCTGCGCTCGTGCCGGGCCGCGGGCACCCGCGGCGAGCGGCTGGACCTGTCCCGGTTCGGCGCGCAGGAACTGGCGGCCACGGTCTACCACCGGCTGGCGCAGGAGGACACCGCGCTGGTGGCGCTGGCGCAGGCGATCGCCGCGCTGGAGGGCACCGACGCCGACCTGGAACTGGCCGCCGCGGTGGCCGGGCTGCCCGCCTCGGCCACCTTCTGGGCCGCGCGGCGGCTGCGTGAGATGAACCTGCTCGCCGACACCGAAGCGCTTTCCTTCACCGAGCGCGGCATCCAGGCCGCGATCGCCTGCCGGCTGACCCCGCAGGACCTGCACACCGCGCACACCAAGGCCGCCCGGTTCCTCAACGGGGTGCACGCGCCGTGCGCCCGCGTCGCCGCGCACCTGCAGGAAACCCGTCAGATCGGCCAGGACTGGGCGGTGCGCACGCTGCTGGCCGCGGCCAGGGAGGCGATCGCCGACGGCGACCCGAACACCGCCGTGGTCCACCTGCGCCGGGTGCTGCACGAACCGCTCACGCCCGAGCAGCGCGACGAGGTGCTGTCCGAACTGGGCGCGGCGGAGATCCACGTCGATCCGCCCGCGGCCGTGCAGCACCTGAGCGTGGTGGAGGCGGAGTCCGCGGCACCGGAGCGCCAGGCCGCGGTGGCGGCCCTGCTGGCCGGTGCCCTGTCCGAATGCGACCGGTTCCGCGAATCGCTGAACGTGCTGCAGAACGCGGTCGACCGGCTCGACCCGGAGCACCCGGAACTGGCTTCGGAACTGGAAACCGAGATCCTCTACCTGTCCAGGCACGATCCGCACACCGCGACCACGGTGCCGCAGCGGCTGGCGAACCTGCGGCGCCGCAACAGTTCCACACCGCAGGCGCGGCGCAGGCTGAACGCCTTCGTGGCCGAACACGGTGCGGTGGCGCTGGACCACATGTCGGCCGCGGCCCTGCGGCGGCTGGCACTGGACTCGACACCGCCGGGCCCGCTGAACGACCTCGGCGAACTGCGCGCGTTCGGCGCGGTGGTCAGCGCACTGTCCAATTTGGAGGAATACGACCTCGCGCTGCAGATCTGCGAGGAGGTGCTCGACGACCGCAGGCGCAGCCTGCCGCTGGCGACCGGGCTGGCCAGCGCCTACTGCGCGGACATCCGGTACCAGATCGGCCAGCTCACCGCGGCGCGGTCGGACGCGCAGGCCGCGCGGGACGAGCTGGAGGCCTTCGAGATCCGGCGCGGCATCATCCCGGCGCTGCTCGACGGCACCGAGATGCGGCTGGCCGCGGTGCAGCACGACACCGAGGCCGCCGAGCGGCTGCTGGCGCGGCACCGGCACATCGCCAAGTCGACCTACCTGCGCACCTGCCTGGCGCTGCACGGGCGGGGACTGCTGCACGCGTCACTGGGCAACCACACCGCGGCGCTGACCGACCAGCTCGACTGCGGGCGGCGGCTGGAGCGGTTCGGCTACGTCGACCACCCGCAGCTCCCGTGGCGCGTGCCCGCCGCGCTGGCGCAGTTCCAGCTCGGCAACCACGAAGAGGCCATCCTGCTGGCGAAGACCCAGCTGGCCTTCGCGCGCAAGCGCGGGCTGCCGCGCATGCTCGGCATCGCGCTGCACACCGCCGCCACGGTCACCGAGGACGCGCGTTCGGCGGACCTGCTGACCGAGGCCGTCGAGGTGCTCGGCCGCTCCCAGGCGAAGCTGGAATTCGCGCAGGCGCAAGCGGAACTCGCGGTGCACCTCGGCGGTGAGCAGTCGCCCGCCATGCTGCACCAGGCCATGTCGACGGCCACCAGCTGCGGTGCCATCGCCCTGGCCGGCCGGATCCACCAGCAGCTGCACTCCCCCGCCACCGCGCAGCCGCAGGTGCTCACCCGGCGGGAGCACAACATCGCCACGCTCGCCGCCCAGGGCAAGAGCAATCCGGAGATCGCGCAGGCGCTGGTGCTCAGCCGCCGCACCATCGAATTCCACCTGACCAACATCTACCGCAAGCTCGGCATCTCCCGCCGGAACCAGCTCACCCAGTCCCTGGTCGGCTCCACCACCCCGTTCTGAACCGGGTCAGGCCGGGGTGATGATCGTGGTGAGGGTGCGTTCGACCTGGTCGAGGTGGGTGGTCATGGCGGCTTCGGCGGCCTCCGCGGAACCGGTGCCGATGGCGCCGACGATCGCCTCGTGCTCGTGGTCCGAGCGGGTCCGGCGGTCGGCGAACTGGTTGAGGAAGAACGACTGCTGCCGCAGCGCGTCCCGGATGTCTTCGATGACCTTCGCGAACACCGGGTTCCCCGAAGCCTGCGCGACGCTGATGTGGAACACGGTGTCCAGCGCGACCCAGGCGGTGTCGTCGGTTTCCTGCCGCATCCGGGAAACGAGCGAACCGAGCCGGTCGAGGTCGCCGGCGGCGCGGCGGCGGGCGGCGTAACCCGCCACGGGGATCTCCACGTGCCGCCGCACTTCGAGCAGGTCCCGCGCCGAGTACGAGCCGAAGGTGGGGTTCGGCGCCACGCCCGCCGCCTGCACGTAGGTGCCCTTGCCGGTGCGCGAAACCGTCAGCCCGAGCGCCGCCGAAGCCCGCAGGGCCTCCCGGATCACCGACCGGCTGACCCCGAACGACTGCGCCAGCGACGCCTCCGCCGGCAGCTTGTCGCCGACCCCGTACTCCCCGCGTTCGATGGCGGCCCGGATTTCGCCGAGCACGGCCTCCATCGCGGTCACCCGGCGCGGTGGCGCAGCGCCTGTCCGCCTGTCTGACAGGCTCATGGCGATACAACGTGACACGGCGGCCACCCGGTGTCAAGCAGCCGGTCGACAGCTTGCTCTCAGGATTTCGTCATGTTCGCTCCATACCCTCGGAACCGGACATTCGACCCGAGGAGTTCCATGACCGCCCGCCCCTCCCCGGCCGACGCCGTGGCCGGGTTCGCCGCCCTGGCCACCGGCGTCGTCCTTCTCGCCCTGCTGCACGTGCTGCCGGGCACCGCCGGCATCAGCCCGGTGCGCCGCACCATCAGCCAGTACGCGCTCACCGACAGCCGCTGGATCTTCGACCTCGGTGTGGCGCTGGTGGCCGTCGGCTCGGCCGCGTTGTTCTACGCGCTGATCCGGCGCGGCCTGGTCGAGCGGTTCTCCGCCGCGAGCGTGTTCGGCGCGGTGTGGACGGCCAGCCTGCTGCTGATCGTGGCGTTCCCGAAGACGAACTGGGCGATCGGCCCGAGCCTCGGCGGCACCATCCACCGCTACGCCAGCGTGGCCGCCTTCGTCGCGCTGCCGCTGGCGGTCATCTTCGGGGCCCGCACGGTGTTCCGGCACTCCCCCGCCGCGCGCCGGCTCACGGTGTTCTTCGGCCTCACTTCGCTGCTGTGGTTCGGCTCGATCCTGGCCGGTGTGGTGAACATGCTGGCGGGTGGCGAGCCGTGGTGGACCTTCGTGCCGCTGGGCCTGGTGGAGCGGCTGATGGCGCTGAACGAGGTGTTCGCGATCGCCGCGCTCGGCTTCGGCGCCCTCCGCCCGGGCGGGGCGCCGGGCATGACGCAGGTCACACCTGAGGACGAACCTGTCGCGGTAACTTCCTAAGCGCTTGCTTAGCGCGGCGGCCCGGCGCATGCTCGAAGCCGTCGCGCTCTTCGTACTCGCTTCAGGAGGAACAAGTGACCCAGTCCCCTTCCCGTGTCGCGATCGTCACCGGTGCCGGTCGCGGCATCGGCGCGGCGGTGGCCGCGCGGCTGGCCGCGGACGGTTTCGCCGTCGGGCTGCTGGACCTGGACGCCGGCGCCGTCGAGCAGGGCGCCGAAACGCTGACCGCGGGCGGTGGCCGCGCGCTCGGCGTCGGCCTCGACGTCAGCGACGCCGAGCAGGTCGAGGCCGCGGTCGCCCAGGTGGCCGCCGAACTCGGCCCGCCGACGGTGCTGGTCAACAACGCCGGCATCACCAGGGACAACCTGCTGTTCAAGATGACCGACCAGGACTGGGACTCGGTCATCGGCGTGCACCTGCGCGGGTCGTTCCTGATGACCAGGGCGGTCCAGAAGCACATGACCGAGCAGGGCTGGGGCCGGATCGTGAACCTGTCGAGCACCTCGGCGCTGGGCAACCGCGGCCAGGCCAACTACTCCGCGGCGAAGGCCGGGCTGCAGGGCTTCACCAAGACGCTGGCCATCGAACTGGGCAAGTTCGGCGTCACGGCGAACGCCATCGCGCCGGGCTTCATCGCCACCGACATGACCGCCGCCACCGCCGAGCGCGTGGGCATGGACTTCGAGGACTTCAAGAAGGCCGCCGCCGAGCAGATCCCGGTGCGCCGCGTCGGTGAGCCGGCCGACATCGCCAACGTGGCCTCGTTCCTGGTCAGCGAAGGCGCCGGCTTCGTCTCCGGCCAGGTCATCTACGTGGCCGGCGGGCCGAAGGACTGAGGCCGATGCGTACCTTCCCCGACGTCGACGCCTTCGCCGCCGCGGCCGGCGAGCACCTCGGCTACAGCGACTGGGTTCGGATCACCCAGGAACAGGTCCAGTTGTTCGCCGACGCCACCGGTGACCACCAGTGGATCCACCTCGACACCGAGCGCGCCGCGGCCGGGCCGTTCGGCGGCACCATCGCGCACGGTTACCTGACCCTGTCGCTGATCCCGCGGTTCGGCCAGGACATCTACCGGGTGGACGGGCTGTCCATGGGCATCAACTACGGCCTGAACAAGGTGCGGTTCCCGCAGCCGGTGAAGGTCGGCTCGAAGGTCCGGGCCGGTGCCGAACTGACCGAGGTGACCGACGTGACCGGCGGCAAGCAGGCGGTGGTGCGGTGGACGATCGAAATCGACGGCGAGGCGAAACCCGCGTGCGTGGCCGAAACCGTCGCCCGGCTGATCCGCTGAGCCCCGCCCACCCGGCTGTACTCCATACCGACTAGTCGGTATGCTACCGGGACCGATCGATCTTTGACAGGAGAGCAGATGGCCACCCGCGAAGACCTGCCAGGACTCGACCTCGAGCGCCTGCGCGCGCACGTGGACGAGGTGCTGCCCGGACTGCTGTCCGGCCCGCTGCACGGCACGGTGGTCGAGGGTGGCCGCTCCAACCTCACCTACGTGGTCGGCGACGGCACCGGCCGGTGGGTGGTGCGCCGGCCGCCGCTCGGTCACGTGCTGCCCACCGCGCACGACATGGTGCGCGAGCACCGGGTGATCACCGCGCTGCACGACACCCCGGTGCCGGTGCCCGAGACCCTGCTGCTGTGCCAGGACACCGAGGTGCTCGGCGCGCCGTTCTACCTGATGGAGTTCGTGCCGGGCACGCCGTACCGCGCCCGCGCGGAGATGGAGGCGCTCGGCGAGCAGCGCACCCGCGACATCGCGCTGGCGCTGGTGGACACCCTGGTCGAACTGCACGCGGTGGACCCGGACGCGGTGGGCCTGAGCGATTTCGGCCGCCCGGACGGCTTCCTCGAACGGCAGCTGCGGCGCTGGAAGAAGCAGCTGGACGGCTCGCGCAGCCGCGAGGTCCCCGGCATCGACCGGCTGCACGACCGGCTGGCCGCCGCGGTGCCGGTCTCGCCGCCGCCCACCGTGGTCCACGGTGACTTCCGGCTGGACAACGTGCTGGTCGGGGCGGACGACCGGATCAACGCGGTGCTGGACTGGGAGATGTCCACCCTCGGCGACCCGCTCACCGACGTCGCGCTCCTGCTGGCCTACGCCGAGCGGGACGCGGTGAACCTCGGTTTTGTCTCCAGCGCCACCTCGGCGGCCGGGTACCCGAGCGCGGACGAGGTGGTCGCCCGCTACGCCGAACGCTCCGGCCGGGACGTGTCGAAGCTGAACTGGTACGTCGGCTTCGCCTTCTTCAAGCTCGCGGTGATCCTCGAAGGCATCTACTTCCGCTTCACGCAGGGGAAAACGGTGGGCGAGGGCTTCGAGAAGGTCGGGGCGGGCGTGGCTCCGCTGGTCGCACACGGCAACGAGATTCTCAAAGAGGAGAAGTGACGATGGAATTCGCCTACGACGCGAAGACCGAGGAGCTGCGGGAGCGCCTGCTGTCCTTCATGGACGAGCACGTCTACCCGGCCGAGGCGGTGTTCGAGGAGCAGCTCGCCGAGCGCGACAGCGAGTGGGCCGGTGTGCCGGTCGTCGAGGAGCTCAAGGCCGAGGCGCGGCGGCGCGGGCTGTGGAACTTCTTCCTGCCCGGCGAGCACGGCGGCGGCCTGACCAACCTGCAGTACGCGCCGCTGGCGGAGATCACCGGGCACAGCCCGCGGCTGGCCCCGGCCGCGCTGAACTGCGCCGCCCCGGACACCGGGAACATGGAGGTGCTCGCCATGTTCGGCAACGAGCAGCAGCGCAAGCAGTGGCTGGAACCGTTGCTGGAGGGCGAGATCCGCTCGGCGTTCGCGATGACCGAGCCGGACGTGGCCTCCTCCGACGCGCGCAACATCGCCACCCGGATCGAGCGCGACGGCGACGAGTACGTGATCAACGGCCGGAAGTGGTTCATCTCCGGCGCGATGAACCCGAACTGCCAGATCTTCATCGTGATGGGCAAAACCGATCCGGACGCCGCGCCGCACAAGCAGCAGAGCATGATCCTGGTGCCGCGCGACACGCCGGGCCTGACCATCAAGCGCGGCATGAAGGTCTTCGGCTACAGCGACGGCGACCACGGCGGGCACGCCGAGATCGTCTTCGAGAACGTTCGGGTGCCCGCGGAGAACCTGCTCACCGAGGAGGGCAGCGGGTTCGCCATCGCCCAGGCCCGGCTCGGCCCCGGCCGGATCCACCACTGCATGCGGCTGATCGGCATGGCCGAGCGCGCGCTGAAGCTGATGTGCGAGCGCACGCTGTCGCGGTCCGCCTTCGGCAAGCCGATCGCCGAGCAGGGCGTGGTCCAGGACTGGATCGCCGAATCGCGGGTGCGCATCGAGCAGCTGCGGCTGCTGGTGCTCAAGACCGCGTGGCTGATGGACACCGTGGGCAACCAGGGCGCGCACACCGAGATCCAGTCGATCAAGATCGCCACCCCCGCCTCGGTGGAGTGGATCATCGACAAGGCCATCCAGGCCCACGGCGCCGGCGGGGTCAGCCAGGACTTCCCGCTGGCCGAGCTGTGGATGTCCGCGCGCATGCTGCGCCTGGCCGACGGCCCGGACGAGGTGCACAAGCGCTCGCTGGCCCACCGCGAACTCAAGCAGTACCGGACGGAGCGTGCCAAATGAGCGTCACCGCGGAGGAATTGCGCGAGCGCACCAAGAAGCTGCTCGCCGAGCACGACTCCAGCGACCGGCCGGCGTTCCTGCGGGCCCGGTTCGACGCCGGGCTGGCCTGGGTGCACTTCCCGGTGGGGCTCGGCGGGCTCGACGCGCCGCGGGCGCTGCAGTCCGTCGTGGACGCCGAACTGGCCGCCGCGGGCGCTCCGGACAACGATCCGCGCCGCATCGGCATCGGGCTGGGCATGGCCGCGCCGACCATCCTCCGGTTCGGCACCGAAGAGCAGCGCGAGCGCTATCTGCGTCCACTGTGGACCGGTGAGGAAGTGTGGTGCCAGCTGTTCTCCGAGCCAGGCGCCGGTTCGGACCTGGCCGCGCTGGGCACCCGCGCGGTGCGCGACGGGGAAGACTGGGTGGTCACCGGGCAGAAGGTGTGGACCTCCAGCGCGCACACCGCCCGGTTCGCCATCCTGGTCACCCGCAGCAATCCCGACGTGCCCAAGCACCAGGGCATGACCTACTTCATCTGCGACATGCACGCCCCCGGCGTGGAGGTCCGGCCGCTGCGCCAGATCACCGGTGAGGCGGAGTTCAACGAGGTCTTCCTGACCGGGGTCCGCATCCCGGACGCGAACCGGCTCGGCGAGGTCGGCGACGGCTGGCGCGTCGCGCAGACCACGCTGATGAACGAACGCGTCGCGATCGGCGGGCACGCCATCCCGCGTGAAGGCGGCATGATCGGCATCGCGGCGAAGCTGTGGCGCGAGCGCCCGGAGCTGCGCACGCCGGAACTGCACGACCGGCTGCTGCGGTTGTGGGTGCGCTCGGAGGGCGTGCGGCTGGCCGGGGCACGGCTGCGCCAGCAGCTCGCCGCCGGCTCACCCGGTCCCGAGGGCTCGGCGATGAAGCTCGCCTTCTCCACGCTGAACCAGGAGATCTCCGGCCTGGAACTGGAGTTGCTCGGCGAAGAGGGCCTGCGCTACGACGACTGGACGATGCGCCGTCCGGACAAGGTGGACTTCACCGGGCGCGAGGCCGGGTACCGCTACCTGCGGGCCAAGGGGAACTCGATCGAGGGCGGCACCTCGGAGGTCCTGCGCAACATCATCTCGGAGCGGGTGCTCGGGCTGCCGTCCGAGCCGCGCGTGGACAAGGACGTCGCCTGGAAGGACCTGCCCCGATGACCGCGGACCTGCTGTACTCCGAAGTCGAGGAAGACCTGCGGGCGAGCGTGCGCTCGCTGCTCGCCGCCCACTGCGAGCCGCCGGCGCTGCTGAAGCGGGCCGAGAGCGCCGAGCCGTACGACCTGGAGCTGTGGCGGGCGCTGGCCGGTGACCTGGGGGCGGCCGGGCTGCAGGTGCCCGAGGACCGCGGCGGGCACGGGGCGTCGGCGCGGGAGGTCGCGCTGGTGGCCGAGGAACTGGGCCGCAGCGTGGCGCCGGTGCCGTTCCTCGGCAGCACGGTGCTGGCCACCAACGCCCTGCTCGCTTCCGGCACGGACCACGAACTGCTGGGCGAACTGGCGTCGGGCACCGCGACCGCGGCGCTGGCCGTGCCGCTGTCCACCACACCGGGCGGGTTCAAGCCCGCGGTGGAGGTGGCGGACGGGGTGCTGACCGGCCGGGTGGGCACGGTCGCCGACGCCTCGGTCGCGGAGTACCTCGTCGTGCCCGCCGGTGACGGGCTGTATGTGGTGGACTCCGGGTTCACCGTGTCGGAACTGGTCTCGCTGGACCTGACCCGCCGGGTCGCCGACGTGACCTTCTCCGGCGCGCGGGGCACCCCGATCGCGACCGGCGAGGCGGCCACCGCAGCGCTGACCGCGGCGTTGACCGCCGGGTCCGCGCTGCTGGCGTCGGAGCAGCTGGGGCTGGCGGACTGGTGCCTCGAGGAGACGGTGCGCTACCTCAAGGGGCGGTACCAGTTCGGCCGCCCGGTGGGTTCGTTCCAGGCGCTCAAGCACCGGCTCGCCGACCTGTGGCTGGAACTGGTCTCGGCCCGCGCCGCGGCGCGCTACGCCGCGGACTGCCTGGCCCGGCGGGACCCGGACCTGCCGGTGGCGGCGGCGGTGGCGCAGGCGCTGTGCTCGGAGGTCGCGGTGCACGCGGCGGAGGAGTGCGTCCAGCTGCACGCCGGGATCGGCATGACCTGGGAGCACCCGGCGCACCTGTACCTGAAGCGGGCGAAGGCCGACCAGCTCACCCTGGGCACCGCCGGACGGCACCGAGCCGCCCTGGCCGGCCTGGTGGACCTGCCCCCCTTGTGAGGCCGCGCCGATGTCCACCGGGCCGCACCTGCCCGGCCCGGTGGACCTCCCGGCAACCCGCCCCGTGCTCCCGCGCCACCGTCCACCAAGCCGCACCAACCGACTTGGTGGACCCACACCCCCGATGAGGCCGCGCCGATGTCCACCGGGCCGCACCTGCCCGGCCCGGTCGATCTCCCGGCAACCCGCCCCCTGCTCCCGCGCCACCGTCCACCAAGCCGCACCAACCGGGCCTGGTGGACCTTCCAGCGCCCTGCCCCGGTGCGGCCGCGCCACACCCACCACCGACCCGGTGGACCTTCCGGCAACTCACCCCGGCGAGGCCGCGCCACACCCACCGGACCGCACCAACCAGCCCGGCCGACCTCCCGGCAACCCGCCCCGGTGCGACCGCGCCACACCCACCGGACCGCACCAACCAGCCCGGCCGACCTCCCGGCAACCCGCCCCGGTGCGGCCGCGCGATCGCACCGACCGGCTTGGCAGACCTCCCAGCGACCTGAACCACCTCCTCCGAGCGGCAGCACCGCTGTCCACCAGGCCGCACCGACCAGCTCGGCAACCTGCCCCGGAGGTCGCGCCGATGTCCACCAGGCCGCACCAACCGGCCCGGCCAGCCCCCGCAACCTGAGCAGCCCACCCCCACAAGGCAGCGCCGATGCCCCCCACCACCCCGATAAACCTCCCGACACCCTGAACCCCTCGTGAGGTCGCGCCGGTGTCTGGAGTGGGGGCCGGTTCAACAGCGACCTCACCCGCCGTGCCGGAGGCACGGCCACCAAAACTGTCGGTGGCGGGTGGTACTCCTGGTGCGATTGGTTCAGCCGAGCCGGGAGGAGGCCCGTCATGAGACTGCTCGTCGCCACTTCGGTGACCCAGGGCACACGCCGGAACGACTTCAGCTACTGCGTCGACGGTGAACTGGTCTGGGTGGGCCTGGTCTGCAGTGCGGACCAGGCCGATCCGGACGGGGGCTGCGGCTGCGGCCGCGCCTTCTCCGGGCTGAACTCCCACCGCGCCGGGACCACGGCGATGGTGGTGGACCGGCCGGGGTTCACCGAGGCCGACTACACCGAGGCCATCCGTTCCAGCCTGGACCAGCAGGGTTACCCGGCGGACATCGCCGGGGAGCTGGCGGCCAGCCTGCTCCGGCTGGCCGCGCACTACCCGGCGGGCACGGTGGTCGAACGCCGCCTCGACGACATCTTCCCCCGGGCCGTCGTGCCGTACCGGAGGCAGCGCTAGACCGGCCGCAGCGCCGACAGCAGGAGGTCGGCGTAGTGGTCGCCGACCTGCTGGGCGGACAGCGAGCCGCTGCGGCGGTACCACGAGCCGAGGTGGTGCACGCCGCCGAAGAAGAAGTCCAGCACCAGGTCCGCGGGCTTGTCGGCGCGGAACTCGCCGCTGGCCTGCCCCTCCTCGATCAGCGAGCGGAAGCGTTCGTGGTACTTGCGGCGCTCGGCCCGCACCGACTTCTGCTTCTCCGGGCTGAGGTGGTGCATCGACTGCATGAAGATGGTGGCGTCGTCGAGGTTGGCGATCGTGCTGACCACCACGTCCGACGCGGCGGCGCTGAGCCGTTCGGGCAGCGGCGCGTCCCCGGCCACCAGCCGTTCCAGCTGCTCGGTCTGCTCCCGCAGCACCCGCGCGTAGATCTCGTAGAGCAGGTCGTCCTTCGAGCCGAAGTAGTGGTACATCGCGCCCTTGGTGACCCCGGCCGCCTCGACGATCTCCTGCACCGAAGTCCGGTCGAAACCCTTCTTCGCGAACAGCTTGGTGGCCACCGAAAGCAGCCGCCGCGGTACCGACCCCGGAGCGTAACCGTTCTCCTCCACGGTGGTGCCCGGCTTGCCCGCGTTGGCCCGAGTCATCGCCCGGCCCCCTTCCCGTCACCCGGCTCACCTGCGGCGAGCCCTCCCTGCGCAGGCGCCGAGCGTACCGAGACGATGATCACCGTACGTACACCGCCCCGGCGGTCACCCCCGGGCCCGCAACTCCCGGCGCAGGATCTTGCCACTGACCGTCTTCGGCAGCTCGTCGAGCACCTCGATCGAACGCGGGTACTTGTAGGCGGCCAGTCGTTCGGCGCAGTAGCCGATCAGCTCGCGGGGGTCCGGCCGCTGCCCCGGCCGCGCGCTGACGTAGGCCTTCACCGTCTCGCCGCGGTAGTCGTCCGGCACGCCGACCACGGCGGCTTCCCGCACCGCCGGATGGGTGTAGAGCACGTCCTCCACCTCGCGCGGCCACACCTTGAAGCCCGAGGCGTTGATCATGTCCTTCTTGCGGTCGACCACGTACACCCAGCCGCCGGTGTCCATGAACCCGATGTCGCCGGTGCGCAGGCGGCCCGAAGGCAACGCGGCGGCGGTGTCGGCGGGCCGGTTCCAGTAGCCGGGCACCACCGTCGGCCCCTCGATCACGATCTCCCCCGGCTGTCCCGGCGGGACCTCGGCACCGCGGTCGTCGAGGATGCGCACCACGGTGTCCGGGGTCGGCAGGCCGACGGAGATGGTGCCGGATCCCGGGTCGATCGGCGCGCGCAGGGACGCGGGCACCGTGATGCAGCCCGCGGTGGTTTCGGTGAGGCCGTAGCCGTTGTGCAGGTAGTGGCCGAACCGTTCCTCGAAGGTCTTGACCACGGCCGGCGGCAGGGCGGCGCCGCCGGAGTAGAGCAGTTCGAAGGAGGCGAAGTGCTCACGGCCGGCCGCGGGGTGCGACATCAGCGCGAGGTACGCCGTGGCCGGGCCGACGGTGTAGGCGGGCCGGTGCTCGGCGAAGGCGTCGAGCACCACGCCCGGTTCGAACCGGTACGCCAGCACCAGCGTGCCCGCCAGGTCGATGGCCGACGCGAGTTCGCAGACCATGCCGGTGATGTGGAACAGCGGCGCCAGCGCGAACAGCGTGCTGCCCTCGGCCATGCCGCTGAAGTTCCGCAGCGAACCGGCGTTGACCGCGAGGTTGCGGTGGGTGTTGGTGGCGCCCTTCGGCAGGCCGCTGGTGCCGGAGGTGTAGCTGATCAACGCCACTTCGCTACCGCCGGGGTCCGGGCCGGGCGGGGTGCCGGGAGCGTCGTTGGCGACGTCGAGCAGATCGGCGGCGCCTTCGGTGGCTTCACCGACCACCGCGGCGAACACCCGGTCGTCGTCGCGGGTCTGCAGGTCCAGTTCGCTGGTGGTCAGCGCGATCTCGATGTCCCGCGCCGCCTCGGAAACCCCGCGGTTCCAGCCGCGTTGTGAGCAGACGACCGCGCGCACCCCGGCGTCGGCGAACACGTGCGCGAGTTCGGCCTGCCGGTACATCGGGTTGACCGGCACCACCACCCCGCCCGCCTTCCAGGTGCCGAGCAGCGCCAGCACGAACTGCGGGATGTTCTGCAGGATCAGCGCGAGCCGGTCGCCGCGCCGGAAACCCCGCGACAGCAGGTGGCCGGCCACGCCGTCGCTGAGCCGGTCCACCTCGGCGTAGGTGAGGCGGCCGTCGAAGTAGGCGATCGCGGCGCGGTCGGGGGCCGCGGCGACCGCCTGCCGGAACGCCGAAAGCACCGAGTCGTGCCAGACCGGGTCGGCGGCGAACAACCGCCGGTCGTACTGCGCCACCCACGGCCTGCTCTCGTACCAGCTCACCAGTCCTCCATCACGCACCGACCAGTCGGTATCGACGAAGCTACGCCTCGACGCCGACCTAAGCAACCGCTTAGTCTGGGGCGGAAAGGGAGGTGCCCGATGACCGAAACCACCGACGGGGTGCACTACGCCGTTTCCGCGGCCGGGGTCGCCACGCTGACCTTCGACCGCCCCGGGCGGCACAACGCGATGGACCCGGCGATGCGCACGAGGTACGGCAACACCCTGCGGGAAGCCGAGCGGGATCCGGCGGTGCGCGCGGTGGTGGTCACCGGCGCGGGCCGCTCGTTCTGCCCCGGCGCCGATCTCGACGCGCTGGCGAGCATCGGCGCCACCGGGGTGCCCGAGGACGCCGTGACCGCCGGGGAAGGCGGCCACGCCGACGTGCTCGCGGCGGCGGCGGTGGCGAAACCGGTGGTCGCCGCGATCAACGGCGGCTGCGCCGGGCTCGGCTTCGTGGTCGCCTGCGCCGCCGACGTCCGGTTCGCCGCCGAAGGCGCGAAGTTCACCACCGCGTTCGTGCGGCGCGGGCTGATCGCCGAGTACGGCATCGCGAAACTGCTGCCCGAACTCGTCGGCCGGGGCCGGGCGCTGGACCTGCTGCTGTCCGGGCGCACGTTCACCGCGGCGCAGGCGCTGGACTACGGGCTGGTGCAGGAGGTCGTCCCGGCGGACGAACTGCTCGGCGCGGCCACCGCGTACGCGGGCGAACTCGCCACCCACAGCGCACCCCGGTCGATGGCGCTGATCAAGGAGCAGGTGCGGGTGGAGGCCGCGATGCCACTGGCCGAATCGGCCCGGCGCGCCACGGAGCTGATGCTCGCCTCGTTCGGCCGCCCCGAGCTCGCCGAGGGCGTGCACAGCTGGAACGAGCGCCGGGCCCCGGTTTTTCCGCCCTACCCCAGCGAAAGCTGACCGGGCACGCCTTCGAAGGCGAGCAGGTACTCCTTGCGGGGCAGCCCGCCGCCGTAGCCGGTGAGGCTGCCGCCGCTGCCGATCACCCGGTGGCACGGCACCACGATGCTGATCGGGTTGCGGCCGTTGGCCGCGCCGACCGCGCGCACCGCGCTCGGCCGGCCCACCCTCGCCGCCAGTTCGGCGTAGGAAACGGTTTCCCCGAACGGGATCCGGCACAGCTCCGTCCACACCGCACGCTGGAACTCGGTGCCGTCGAAGTGCAGCGGCAGGTCGAATTCGGTGCGCTGCCCGGCGAAGTACTCCTTGAGCTGCAGGGTGGTCTCGGCGAACGGCGTCTCGTCGCGGTGGCCGAAGCTCTCCTGGGGCGGGCGGTGGCGCTGCTGCTCCATGTAGAGGCCGGCCAGCCGGTCGCCGGCGGCGACCAGGGTCAGCGCGCCGACGGGGCTGTCCACCACCGTGTGCACCCGGGTGGTCATGCGATTTCCCTTTCCTCGATGGGGTTTTCCAGGTATTGCGCGGCATAGGCCCGCCACGGCCGCCACCGCTGCCCGTCACCGGGCCGGGGGAAGGCGTCGGGATCACCCAGCGCACGCATCGCGATCAGCTCCACCTCGTCCGGCACGATTTCGGCCAGCCGCTGCCTGGCGCGCACCCAGTCGCTGCCCGCGCCGAGTTCGAGTTCACCGCCGGCCAGGGCACGCGCCAGTTCCGCGACCGGTTCCTCGCCGACCAGTCGCGCCGGTTCCGGGAACAGCAGCGAAAGCCCGCCGGCGGGGTCGCCGACCGGGTCGCCGTGCCGGGCGGCCAGGTCCGCCGCCCGCTCCCCCGCGACCGTCCGGATGGCGAACTCCGCGCCGTCCACCGTGCGCGGCACCCGGCGGCCGGGGCCCGCCGCGACCAGCGGGGCCAGGGTGGCGTCCTCGGCGAGTTGGGCGTCGACGGCCGCCGGGTCGGCGTCGAGGTCGAGCAGGCGGCGGCAGCGGTTGATCGCGGTGTGCAGGTCCCGCAGGTCGGTCAGCGACAGGTCGGCGGCGATGTGCCCGGGTGCCGGGCGCAGCGCGACGATGCCCGGCCCGTTCGGCAACCGCAGCGTGCGGCGGTACGCGCCGTCACGCCACTCCTCCACGCCCGGCAGCGCTTCGGCGGCGAGGGTCGCGAACAGCGCGTCGGCGTGCAGCGGGGCGCGGAAGGGCAGGCGCAGCGACAGCACCCCGGGACCCCCGCCACCGGTCCCGGCGCGGCGCCGCAGTTCGGTCGGGGACATCGCGAAGACCTCGCGCACGGTGTCGTTGAACGTGCGCAGGCTGGCGAACCCGGCGGCCAGCGCGACCTCGCCCATCGGCAGGGTGCTCGTCTCGATCAGCAGGCGCGCGGTCTGGGCCCGCTGCGCGCGGGCCAGCGCCAGCGGCCCGGCGCCGAGTTCGGCCAGCAGCTGCCGCTGCACCTGGCGCACGCTGTAGCCGAGGCGCCGCGCCAGCCCGTCCACGCCGTGGCGGTCGACCACCCCGTCGGCGATCAGCCGCATCGCCCTGGCCACCAGGTCGGCACGCTCGTTCCAGCGCGGTGAACCGGGGCTCGCGTCGGGGCGGCAGCGCTTGCACGCGCGGAACCCGGCCTGCTGCGCGGCTGCCGCGCTGGGCAGGAACCGCATGTTCTCCACCTTGGGCGGGACCACCGGGCAACTCGGGCGGCAGTAGATGCGCGTGGTCAGCACGGCGGTGAAGAACCAGCCGTCGAACCGGGCGTCCTTCGACCGCACGGCCCGCACGCAGCGCTCGGTGTCCTGGTGCACGTCCTGGTTTTCCCGCACCGCACCAGCATCGCCGGACCCGCGCCGCCGCGCTAGCGAAAAAACGACAGCTGCCTAGGGGCGTACCCCGAACGACGGGCGGCCGAGCAGCCTCGGCAGGACGCGGTAGGCGTCGGTGACCCAGTCGCACAGGCGGGCCCGGGTTTCGCGGGGGTCGATGACGTCCTCCACGCCGGACCGCTCCGCCGTCCGGAACGGCGAACGCACCCGGTCCAGCCGCTCGCGGAGCTGCGCCAGCAGCGCGCCCGGGTCCTCGGCGGCCTCCAGTTCGGCGCGGTAGGCGGCCTCGATGCCGCCCTCGACCGGCAGGGAACCCCAGTCCCCCGACGGCCACGCCCAGCGCCGCACCAGGCGGTGCCGGTTGGTCATCCCGGCGCCGCCCACGCCGAACACCCGCCGCACGATCACCTCGGCCGCGAGGTACCCCCGCCTGGTAGACCGCGGTGATCGCCCGTGCGCCGCGGCGGATCGAGCCCCGCCGCTCCCCCGCCAGGCCGATCACCATGCCCGCCTGGTCGGTCAGGCTGACCAGCGGCAGGTGGAAGGTCTCGCACCGGTCGACCAGCCGGGTGATCGCGTCGGCCCCCGTGGCGGTCAGCGTCGCCCCGCGGTACGGGTCGGTGGCCAGCACGCCGACCGGGTGCCCGGCCAGCCGCGCCAGCCCGGTGCAGGCCGAGCCGCCGTAGCAGGCGTGGTCGAACACCGAGCCCTCGTCGAACACCGCGTCCAGCAGCGGCCGCAACCGGTGCGGTTTGCGCCGGTCACGCGGCACCAGCGAAAGCAGGCCCTCCTCGGCCCTGGCGGGGTCGCCGGAAACCGGCCCCACCGGCGGCAGCGAGTCCACATTGGACGTCAGGTAGGACAGGAAGGCCCTGATCACCGCGAACGCCTCGGCCTCACTGCGCACGATCCGCTCGACCGCACCGCTGCGCCGGTGCACCGCCGCCCCGCCCAGCTCCTCTTTGGACAGGTCCTCGCCGGTGGCGTGCCGGACCAGTGGCGGCCCGGCGGCGAACAGCTGCCCGGCCCCTTCGACCAGCACGCACAGGTGCGACATCACCGCCCGCGCCGCGCCGAGCCCGGCGACCGGGCCGAGGCAGGCCGAGACCACCGGTACCGCGGAGAGGTTGTCCACTACCAGGTCCCAGCCCGGTTGACGGGCACGTAGGTGAACCCGAAGCCCTCCAGCGACTTCACGCTGCCGCCACCGCCGGTGCCCTCGATCAACCGCACCAGCGGCATGCCGAGTTCGTTCGCCAGCTGCTCGGCGTGGATCTGCTTGCCGATGATGCCCGCGTCGGCCGCGCCACCGCGCACGGTGAAGTCGTCCGCGCCGAGCGCAACCCGGCGGCCGTCGAGGCGGGCGGTCCGCAGACGAAGTTGGCCGGGGTGAACCCGGTCAGCTCACCGTCCTCCGTGTACTCGCCGAACCCGGCGAGCACGCCGATCTCGTCGAAGCTGCCCGGATCGGCCAGTGCCTCGATCCGCTCGCGCACGGTGAGCCGCCCGGCGGCGTGCTAGCGGGCGATCTTGGCCTCCCCGCCCATGCGGTGGGCCAGTTCGCGCCGCCGGGCGATTTCCCGGCCTCCGGGCGCCAGTCGCCGGTCATCTCACCCCTCCAGCGCTTCGACCTTCCGCTGCAGCTTGTTCATCCCGCCCAGCCAGCGATCGGTCTGCGTGGCGCGGGCGGCGTAGTAGCCGGCGACCTCGGGGTGCGGCAGCACCAGGAACCGCTTGGCCTCGATCGCCTCCACCAGCGCGTCGGCCACCTGCTCCGGCTCGATCGCCGACGCGCCCATCAGCAACTGCCCGCCCTTGCCGGTGTTGGCCAGCATGTTCGTGCGCACGCCCTGCGGGCAGACCGCGTGCACGTCGATGCCGCGGTGGCGGTAGGTCGCGCTGAGCCATTCGGCGAAGGCCAGCGCACCGTGCTTGGTCACCGAGTACGGCGCCGAACCCAGGCTGGTCAGCAGGCCCGCGGCGGACACCGTGGCGACGAACCGGCCCCGGCCGCGGTCGAGCCAGGCGGGCAGCAGCGCGCCGGCCGCCCGCACGTGCGCCATCACGTTGACCTCCCAGGCCGCCGCCCACGCCTCTTCGGCGCTGTCCACCCCGCCCAGCGGCGCGATCCCGGCGTTGGCGCAGAAGACGTCGATCTCGCCGAGCGCTGCCCGCGCGTGCTCGATGAGCCGTTGCACGCCGTCCGCTTCGGCGACGTCACCGGCGAACGCGGTGCCGCCGATCTCCTCGGCGACCGCGGCGGCCGCTTCCCCGTTCAGGTCGGCCACGACCACCCGGGCGCCCTCGGCCCGGAACCGCCGCGCCATCGCGGCGCCGATGCCGGCGCCACCCCCGGTGACGACGATCCCGGCGTCGGCCAGTCCGGCGCTCACAGGCCACCGACCAGCGTGCGGCCCCCGTCGAGCACCATGGTCTGGCCGGTGACCCAGCCCGCTTCGTCCGAGAGCAGGAAGGCGACCGCACCCGCGATGTCCTCGGGCAGGCCGAGCCGCTTCATCGGGTAGGCCGCGGAAACCTCTTCTTCGCGGCCTTCGTAGAGCGCGGTGGCGAACTTGGTCTTCACCACGGCGGGCGCCACCGCGTTGACCCGGATACCCGGCCCCAGTTCGGCCCCGAGTTCCACGGTCAGCCGGATCAGCGCGGCCTTGCTGATGCCGTACATGCCGATGCCCGGTGAGGCCCCCAGCCCGGCGACCGAGGCCACGTTGACCACCGAACCGCCGTGCTCGCCCATCCACGCGTCCCGCGCCTGCCGGGTCCACGCCAGCGGCGCGAGCACGTTGACCGCGAGGATCTTCGCCGCCGCCTCGGGATCGATGTCCAGCGTGGGGCCGTAGACCGGGTTGATGCCGGTGTTGTTGACCAGCATGTCGAGGCTGCCGAAGGTGTCCACCGCGGTGGCGACCGCCTCGGCCTGGTGCGCCGGGTCGTCGGCCTTGCCGGGCACCGCCACGGCGTGGTCCGGCCCGCCCAGTTCCCGCACGGCCTCGGCCAGCGGTTCCGGCTTGCGCGCGGTGATGAGCACCTTGGCGCCGCGCTCGACCAGGGTGCGGGCGATGCCGAGGCCGATGCCGCGGCTCGCGCCGGTGACGATCGCGACCCGGTCCTTCAACGAGTTCACTGTGTGGTCTCCCTTGTCAGCCGAACAGCGAGCTAAGCGCTCGCTTACAATGCGAAGCGGTGGGCGGCCTGTCAAGCCCGCCACGATCGGGGAGGTTGCCGCGATGAGCGTGCCGAGCGAGCCGGACGGCGCGGTGTCCGCCGAGCCTGCCGAACTGCCTGCCGAACTGCCCGCCGAACTGTGGCCCGACGTGCAGCCCGACGCGGCCCGGCGGCTGATGCTGGCCGGGGTCGAGTCCTTCGCGCGCCGCGGGTTCCACGCCACCACCACCCGGGACATCGCCGGGCGCGCCGGGATGAGCCCGGCGGCGCTGTACGTGCACTTCCCGTCGAAGGCGGCGCTGCTGTTCGCGATCAGCAAGTACGGCCACGAGCAGACGCTGCTGCTGGTCGAGCGCGTGGTGGCCCGGCAGGCTCCGGCCACCGAGAAGATGGTCGCGCTGGTGGAGGACTTCGTCGCCTGGCACGCGCGGCGGCACACCGTGGCCAGGGTGGTGCAGTATGAACTGCAGGCCCTGCCCGAGGCCGAGTACGAAGAGGTCGGCAGGCTGCGGCGGCGCATCGAGGAACTGGTCCGCGAACTGATCACCGAGGGCGTGGCGTCCGGCGAGTTCACCGTGCCGGAGCCGCGCACCGCCGCCAGGGCGGTGCTCTCCCTCGGCGTCGACGTGGCGCGCTGGTACAGCGACCGGATGCGCAAGTCACCCACCGCACTCGGCCGGGAGTACGCCGGCCTGGTGCTCGGCATGCTGGGCGCCAAGCGCTGACGAGGGGTCCGCACGGCCACAGGATGACATACTAAGCGGTCGGTCAGCCAGCCCGGGTGAACCGCGCGGCCAGCTCACGCACGTGCGCGGCCAGCTCCGGCGGGTCCTCCACCTCGAAGTCGCAGCCGAACCTGGCCAGGTAGAACGGGATTTCCTCGAGCCGGGCGCCACCGGCGTGCAACCGGCAGCTGTGCTCGTCGATCGGCTCGACCTCGCCGATGGACGCGCCGACCAGTTCGGCCACCTGCTCGGCGGGCGCGTGCAGCTTCACCCGGCAGTGGTACCGGTAGGGCGCGTCCGAGAGCTGACGCGTGACGTAGGCGCGGAGGTCGTCGGCGGGCGGTTCACGCGGGGTGAACCGCCCGGCGGCACGCGGTTCGTCGGTGATCCGGTCGACGCGGAAGGTGCGCCAGGCCGCCTTGCCGACATCCCAGGCGAGCAGGTACCAGCGGCGCCCGGTGCAGGCCAGCTTCAGCGGTTCGACCCGGCGTTCGGTGGCCGTGCCGTCGGCGGCCGCGTAGGCGAACCGGAGCCGTTCGGTGTCGCGGCAGGCGGCGGCGAGCACGGTCAGCCGGGCGGGTTCGACCGCCGAAACGCCCCCGGCCAGCGGCAGGGTCACCGAGCGCACCGCGTGCACCCGGTGCCGGAGCCGGGCGGGCAGCACCTGGTCGAGCTTGGTCAGCGCCCGCAGCGAGGACTCCTCGATCCCGGTCACCGTGCCGCCGGCCGCGGTGCTCAGGCTGACCGCGACGGCCACGGCTTCGTCGTCGTCCAGCAGCAACGGCGGCAGCGCCGCCCCGGCGCCGAGCCGGTACCCGCCGGTCACCCCCGGCGACGAGCGCACCGGATAACCCAGCTCACGCAGGCGGTCGACGTCCCGGCGCACGGTCCGCACGTCCACCCCGAGGCGGGCGGCGAGTTCGGCCCCCGCCCACTCGCGGCGCACCTGCAGCAACGCCAGCAGGCGCAGCACCCTGGCCGAAGTCTTCATGGTCACCTTTCCACCGAGGACACAACCTGTCCTGAATGCCCCCTAGCTTGGGGACCATGAGCGAAGAGATCAAGCCGTTCCGCCTCGACTTCCCCGAAGCCGCCCTCGACGACCTGCGCGCGCGGCTCGCCCGCACCCGCTGGCCGGACGAACTGCCCGGCGTCGGCTGGGCGCAGGGCGTGCCGGTGACCTACCTGCGGGAGCTGGCCGAGTACTGGCGCACCGGGTACGACTGGCGCGCGGCGGAGCGGGAGCTGAACGCCCACCCGCAGTTCACCACCGAGATCGACGGGCAGCGGGTGCACTTCCTGCACGTGCGGTCGGGAAACCCGGACGCCACGCCGCTGCTGCTCACCCACGGCTGGCCCGGCTCGATCGTCGAGTTCCTGGACGTGATCGACCTGCTGAGCGGCGAATTCCACCTGGTGGTGCCGTCGCTGCCGGGGTTCGGGCTGTCCGGGCCGACCACGGAGAGCGGCTGGACCTCGCCGCGGATCGCCCGCGCCTGGGTCGAGCTGATGGACCGGCTCGGTTACCGGCGGTTCGGCGTGCAGGGCGGGGACACCGGCGCGATCGTCTCGCCGGAGATCGCCCGGCTGGTCCCCGGCCGGGTCATCGGCGTGCACTGCAACGGCCTGACCGCGTTCACCCCGCCGGGACCGGACGAGGTGCTCACCGAGGCCGAGCAGGCCAGGGTGGACCGGCTCGCCTACCTCGAAGCCGAGCAGTCCGGGTACGCGATGATCCAGATCAGCCGCCCGCAGACGCTGGCGTTCGGGCTCACCGACTCCCCGGCGGGGCAGCTGGCCTGGATCGTGGAGAAGTTCTTCGAATGGACCGATCCGGCGGCGAAGCTGCCGGAGGAGGCCGTCGACCGCGACCGGCTGCTCACCAACGTCACGCTCTACTGGCTGACCGGCACCGCCGCGTCGTCCGCCCGGCTGTACCACGAGACCGCGCACGCGGGCGCGTGGAGTGCGGCGGAGAAGTCGGCGGTGCCGACCGGGGTCGCGGTGTTCCCGAACGACGTGTCGATCCGGCGGACCGTGGAACGCGAGCACACCGTCGTGCACTGGGCCGAATACGACCGCGGCGGGCACTTCGCCGCGATGGAGGCCCCCGGCCTGCTGGCGGCGGACATCCGGGAGTTCTTCCGCGCACTAGGGTGACCGGCATGCTGGACGAGGAGAGCATGCTGGCCGTGGCCAGGGAGGAAGCCCGCCGCGGCGGGGCCGGGGGCGGGGTGCCGATCGGCGCCGCTCTGTTCACCGTGGACGGTGAGCTGCTCGGCCGGGGGCACAACCGCCGCGTGCAGGACGGTGATCCATCGATGCACGCGGAGACCGCGGCGTTCCGCGACGCGGGCCGCCGCCCGCACTACCGAGACACGGTGATGGTGACCACGCTCTCGCCGTGCTGGTACTGCTCGGGGCTGGTGCGCCAGTTCGGCATCGGCCGCGTGGTGATCGGCGAGGCCGAAACCTTCCACGGCGGGCACGACTGGCTCGCCGAGCACGGCGTGGCGATCAGCGTCCTGAACGACCCGGCGTGCACGGAACTGATGCGCGAGTTCATCGCCGCGCGGCCGGAGCTGTGGTTTGAGGACATCGGGCGGGAATAGGCGTCACGGCATGGTGCGCACCCGGTCCCGGCCCGCTTCCTTGGCCACGTACAGCGCCCGGTCCGCGGCGGCGATCAGCAGGTCGAGGGTGTGGCCGTCGCGGGGCTGCGCCGCCACGCCGATCGAGACGGTGATGCCGATTTCGCCGCCCGCCACCGGAATGGTCAGCGCGGCCACCCGGTGGCGGATGCGCTCGGCGATGGTGACCGCGTCGAACCGGTTGGTGGCCGGCAGCAGGATCACGAACTCCTCACCGCCGAACCGGGCCAGCACGTCGGCGGCACGCACCTCGGCCCGCAACGCCGCGGCCACCGCCAGCAGCACCCGGTCGCCCGCCAGGTGCCCGTGCCGGTCGTTGATCACCTTGAAGTGGTCGAGGTCCAGCATCAGCACCCCGGCGGGCAGGCCGCGCCTGACGCCCCTGGCCAGTTCCGCGGTGGCGATCTCGGTCCACCGCACGGCGTTGAGCAGGCCGGTCTTGCCGTCGGCTTCGGCCTGCTCGCGCAGTTGCTGGACCAGGGTGCTCCGGTGCAGCACCAGGGTCACGCCCAGGATCAGCACCAGCACCGGCGGCCAGTCCACCAGCGCCCAGGCCAGCAGCACGCCCAGCCCGATCGTCGCCGCTTCGAGCGCGTACTCCGCCGGGGAGAACATCGCCTCGCGCAACCGCGTGCCGGGGCGGCTGCGGTGCACCGCGAAGGTGATCAGCGCGGTGTTGCTCAGCCCGTAGAGCAGGGCGGCGGCGAAGATGGCGAACTCCCGCGGTGCGAACGGCACCAGGTTCGCCAGGAACGCCGCCACGATCGAGGCGGCGGCGCTGAAGGTCTGGCGGTAGACCGGCCGGTGGCGCACGCGCAGCCAGCGGTAGGCGAAGGAGACGGCGATGACCACCGCGGCCAGGCCGGGGTGCAGCAGCAGCGCCGCGGCGAACATCCAGACCGAGTTGAGGTCGATGTGCGGGCGGTCGAGCAGTTCGGCGCGGCTGCGTTCGATCGACCGCGACACCTCGACGTAGAGCAGGCAGCAGGCGAGCAGGGTCCAGAACGGACGCCAGTCGCCCGGCGGCACCGGCAGCTGGTGGAAGGCCGCGGCCGTGCCGGTGAGCGCGGCCAGGTCGACCGCGAGCACGTAACCGACGAGCAACCGGTCGGGCAGCCGCCACAGCCGCCAGCGGCCGACGGCGAACACCCCGAACGGTTCCCAGCCGGACCGGGACCCCTCCCCCTCCACCTCGTCAAGGAAACCACTGTTCATCCCGGAATGACTCGGGCAATCGGCGGAACCCCGGCCACGCAACGAGCACGAACCGCTCCCAACGGCGAGCCGGGTTTCGGGGGGCGCGCGAGCACCGGGATCTTGGTGACGGCCGCGTGCTCGGCCGAGCCCCCGACCCACGCCGGGGGTACCGGTGCCCGCTGAGGGCGAGCGGCGCAGGGAAGCCGGTGCCGCCGAAGGGCTCGACGTGGGGCGGCGGCGCAGGACCCGTGTGCGGCCTCCAGCCTCTCAGCAGACAACGCTGAACTTCATCGCGGCAGGCACACCAGCCAAGCCCAAGGGCGAGCCACCGGGCGCACGGCGGCGAGGTGCCCAGCCGGGGGCACGGCGGCGAGGTGTCTGCCGCCGGGAAGCCGGTGCGTGTGGTGACCAGCCGGGCGACCCCCGTGCGAGTGCTGGCCTCAGTGCCGCGGCCTGGCCGGCATCGGGTGCGGGCCGGACGGGCGGGCGAGGCCCCGCGGCGCTGAAAGGCAAAGGGAACCGGTGGGTGGAGCTCAGGCGGCGGCGACGGTGCCGCCGACCACGGCCCAGCCCGCCGGGGTGAGTTCGGCGCGGACGCGGCTGCCGGGCAGCGCGGCCTCGGCCGGGCGGAGGTAACCGCCGTGCGCCAGTGCGTGCGCGGTGACCTGGTCGCAGCAGGCGAAGCCGTCGATGAACAGGTCGGGCTCGCAGCTGCCGGACATCATCGCCCGCTGCTCGGCCACGGCGCGGAGCATGGCCAAGGCGCGATGGCTCAGTTCGTCACTTTGCTCGGACATCAGACTGTCCCCCTGGATATGTAACCCTCTGTTACTTGGCTATCGAACGTTGGTCCGAAAGCGTTAGCCAGTTGGTGAGACGGATTTCACAGTGTTCTGGTTCCCGGTTCTGGTTCCCGCCCGTTCCGGCAGGGTCCCGGCGAGCGCGGGCTCCAGCATCCGGGCCCACTGGCGCACGATCCGGCGCCGCCGCCGGGCGTCGTCGCTGAGCAGGTTCGCCAGGCCGAGCCCCCGGGCCAGGTCCAGCGTGGCCTGCACGGTTTCCCGGACCCCCGGCCGGGACTCGTCGGCACCGAGCAGTTCCAGCGCGACCCGGTGCGCCTCCCGGCCGACCCGCGCCTCCAGCGGCGCGAGCACGGCCAGCAGCTTCTCGTCGGTGGAAGCCGCCACCCACAGCTGCAGGGCCGCGCGGAACATCGGGCCGGTGTAGAGGTTCAGCAGCATCTCGGCGACCGCCTCGGCGCGGGACGGGCCACCCGGCAGCAGTTCCACGTGCCGCCGCAGTTCGGCCAGCTGCACCTCCCCCACCTGCTCCACCGCGGCGACCACCAGGTCCTCGCGGGTCGGGAAGTGGTGCTGGGCGGCACCACGGGAGACCCCGGCCTGCTCGGCCACCATCGCCACCGTGGTGCCGTGCCAGCCCCGCGTGGCCAGGCACTCGACGGCGGCCTCGACCAGCCGCCGCCGGGTGGTCCGGCTCCGCTCCTGCTGTGGTTCGCGCATGGTGCTCAGGCCGGTTCCACCCACAGGTCGAGCTGGAGGTCCGGCTCCTGTCCGGCGATGCGGTACTTCGAGAAGTCGGTGACGCCCTCGGCGGCGAGCACCTCGTCGTCGAGGAAGAAGTTCCCGGTGGTCTCCCGGCTCGGCTTGGTCAGGATCGCGTACGCGGCGTCGGCCATGATCTCCGGCGTGCGCGAGCGGTTGGCCAGCTCCGCGCCGACCACGTTGCGGATGGCCGCGGTGTCGATGGTGGTGCGCGGCCACAGCGAGTTCGCCGCGATGCCGTCCGCCCGCAGCTCCGCGGCCAGCCCGACGGTCACCAGGCTCATGCTGTACTTCGCGATGCTGTAGGCCAGGTGCCCGGCCTCGAACCACTTCGGGTCCAGGCTGATCGGCGGGGACAGGGTGAGCACGTGGGGGTTCTCCGCCCGGCGCAGGTGCGGGATCGCCAGCTTCGACAGCAGGAACGAGCCGCGTGCGTTGACGTCCTGCATCAGGTCGTAGCGCTTCATGCTGATCGGCTCGGTCGGCGTCAGGTCGATGGCGCTGGCGTTGTTCACCACGATGTCGATGCCGCCGAAGCGCGCCACCGCCTGCTCGACCGCGGCGGCCACCGACTCGTCGTCGCGGATGTCGCCGGCGATCGGCAGCGCCTGCCCGCCCGCCGCCTCGATCGCCTCGGCGGCGGTGTGGATGGTGCCGGGCAGCTTCGGGTGCGGTTCGGCGGTCTTCGCGATCAGCGCCACGTTCGCGCCGTCGGCCGCCGCGCGCAGCGCGATCGCCTCACCGATGCCCCGGCTGCCGCCGGACATGACGATGGTCTTCCCGGACAGAGACACGGTCACCCCTCTCAGTGTGACTCAGTAGGACTTCGGCAGGCCGAGCGAGTGCTGCCCGACGAAGTTGAGCACCATTTCCCGGCTCACCGGCGCGATCCGCCCCAGCCGGACCGCGGCCAGCAGCGTGCCCAGCCCGTACTCCGAGGCCAGCCCGTTGCCGCCGTGGGTCTGCACGGCCTGGTCGACCGCGCGGATGGCGACCTCGGCCCCGGCGTACTTGGCCATGTTCGCGGCCTCCCCGGCACCGAAGTCGTCGCCGGCGTCGTAGAGCGCGGCGGCTTTCTGCGTCATCAGCTTCGCCAGCTCCAGCTCGATCTTGACCTGGGCGAGCGGGTGGGCCAGGCCCTGGTGGGCGCCGATCGGCGTGCCCCACACCTGGCGTTCCTTGGCGTAGGCCACGCCCTTGTCCAGTGCGTACCGGGCGATGCCGAGCGAAAACGACGCACCCATGATGCGTTCGGGGTTGAGCCCGGCGAACAGCTGCGCGATCGCCGCGTCCTCCGAGCCGACCAGCGCCGACGCCGGCAGCTTCACGTCGTCCATGAACAACCCGAACTGCTTGTCCGCGGAGACCAGGTCCATCTCGATCTCGCGGTACTCGAAGCCGGGGGTGTCCGTGGGCACGATGAACAACGCGGGCTTGAGCTTGCCGGTCCTGGCGTCCTCGGTGCGGCCGACCACCAGCACCGCGTCGGCCTCGTCGACCCCGGAGATGTAGACCTTGCGGCCGTTGAGCACCCAGCCTCCCCCGCCAGCGGCCCGCTGCGCGGTGGTGGTGATCCGGTGCGAGTTGGACCCGGCGTCGGGTTCGGTGATGGCGAAGGCCATCCGCACCTGACCGGTGGCGAACCCGGGCAGCCATTGCTCCTTCTGCTCCTCGGTGCCGTACCGCGCGATCACCGTGGCGCAGATCGCCGGGGACACCACCATCAGCAGCAGCGGGGTGCCGGTGGCGCACAGTTCCTCGCAGACCGCGGCGAGGTCGCCGATGCCCGCGCCGCCGCCGCCGAACTCCTCCGGCACCGACACGCCGAGGTAACCGAGCCGCCCGGCCTCGTCCCACAGCTCCTTGGTCTTGCCACCCGAGCGCGCCTTGCCGAGGTAGTACTCGTGGCCGTAGCTCTTGCCCAGTTCGCGGACCGCCTTGCGCAGGGCGATCCGCTCTTCCGGTTCGGTGAAGTTCATCGTCATCCCGGCTCCTCCTCCTGCACCACCGCGAGCACGGTGCCCAGTTCGACCTGCTGTCCGACCTCGACGGGCAGTTCGGCGACCACCCCGGCCGCCGGGGCGGTGATCTTGTGCTCCATCTTCATCGCCTCCAGCCAGAGCAGCGGTGCCCCGGCCTCGACGCGCTCCCCCGCGCCGACCGCGATCCGCACCACGTTGCCGGGCATCGGCGCGACCAGCGAACCCGCGGCCAGCGCCGCCGACGGATCGGCGAAGCGCGGCACCGCCTCCAGCACCACCGGCCCGAGCGCGGAATCCACGTGCACGCGGTCGCCGTAGCGGGCGACCTCGAAGCTCCGGCGCACGCCCCCGAGGTCGAGCACCACCCGATCCGGTCGCGCGGACACCAGTTCGGCACCCGGGTGTTCCTCGGCCCGCAGCCCGGCGCGGCCGAGCACGTACCGCACGTCGAACTCGGCACCACCCGAAGCGAACCGCTTGTGCTGCGGGGCCGAGCGCACGTTGCGCCAGCCACCGGGCAACCGGCCCTGCACGGTCGCGGCCCGGCGGTTCCCGGCGGCTCCCGCCAGGGCCGCTGCCAGTGCGGCGATCCGGGTGGTCTCGGCGTCGGCGAGCGGCCGGGACAGCGTGTCCAGGCCGTGGGTGGCGAAGAAGGCCGTATCGGTGTCACCGGCCAGGAAAGCCGGGTGCCGCAACACGTTCACCAGCAGGTCGCGGTTGGTCCGGACGCCGTGGATGCGGGTACCCGCCAGCGCGGTGGCCAGCCGCCGCGCCGCCGAAGCGCGGTCGGGGCCCCAGGCGATCACCTTGGCCAGCATCGGGTCGTAGTGCACGCCGACCACCGAGCCAGCGGCCACCCCGGAATCCAGCCGCAGCCCGAAACCGGCCGGGACGCGGAACTGCGCGTCCACCCCCGGCACGGCGAACCGGTGCAGCGTGCCGCTCTGCGGCTGCCAGTCCGCCGCCGGGTCCTCGGCGTACAGGCGGACCTCGATGGCGTGCCCGGTCCACCGCGGGGGATCGGCGGGCAGCCGGTCGCCCTCGGCGATCCGGAGCTGGCGGGCGACCAGGTCCTCGCCGGTGACGCATTCGGTGACCGGGTGCTCCACCTGCAGCCGGGTGTTCATCTCCAGGAAGTAGAACCGGCCGCCGGGACCGGCGAGGAACTCGACCGTGCCCGCGCCGACGTAGCCGATCGCCTTGGCCGCCTTGCGGGCCGCTTCGAACAGCTCCTCGCGCATGGCCGCGCCGACCATCGGCGACGGCGCCTCCTCGACCACCTTCTGGTGCCGCCGCTGGATGGAGCACTCCCGCTCGCCCAGCGCCCACACCGTGCCGTGGCCGTCCGCGAGCACCTGCACCTCGATGTGCCGCCCGGTTTCCAGGTAGCGCTCGCAGAACACCGTCGGGTCACCGAAGGCCGAAGCGGCTTCGGCACGGGCGCTTTCCACCGCGGCGGCCAGCTCACCCGGCGCGCGCACCACCCGCATCCCGCGCCCGCCACCACCGGCGGACGCCTTGACCAGCAACGGGAAATCGGCCTCGGTCACCTCTTCGGGATCGAGTTCGGCGAGCACCGGCACCCCGGCCGCGGCCATCAGCCGCTTCGACTCGACCTTCGAGCCCATCGTCTCGATGGCCTCCGGCGGCGGCCCCACCCAGGTCAACCCGGCGTCGAGCACGGCGCGGGCGAAGGCGGCGTTCTCCGACAGGAAGCCGTAGCCGGGGTGGACCGCGTCGGCCCCGGCACGGGTGGCGGCCTCGATCAGCAGGTCGGCACGCAGGTAGGTGTCCGACGGCGCGTTGCCGGGCAGGCGCACCGCGGCGTCGGCCTCGGCGGTGTGCGGGGCGTCCGCGTCGGCGTCGGAGAACACCGCGACCGTGCCGATACCGGCGTCACGGCAGCTGCGGAACACCCGGCGGGCGATCTCCCCGCGGTTGGCGACAAGCAGGTTCTCGATCATCTCTCACATCCGGAAGACGCCGAAGCCACCGGCGCCGCTGATCGGTCCATTGTGGATCGCCGACAGGCTGAGCCCGAGCACCGTGCGGGTGTCCCGTGGATCGATGATGCCGTCGTCGTAGAGCATGCCGGAGAGGAACATCGGCAGCGACTCCGCCTCGATCTGCCCCTCCACCATGGCGCGCATGGCGGCGTCGTGCTCCTCGTTGTACTCCTGGCCCCGGCTCGCCGCGGCCTGGCGCGCCACGATGGAGAGCACCCCGGCCAGCTGCGCCGGGCCCATCACCGCGGACTTCGCGCTCGGCCAGGCGAACAGGAAGCGCGGGTCGTAGGCCCGTCCGCACATGCCGTAGTGCCCGGCGCCGTAGGAAGCGCCCATCAGCACCGACAGGTGCGGCACGCGCGAGTTCGACACCGCGTTGATCATCATCGCGCCGTGCTTGATGATGCCGCCCTGCTCGTACTCCTTGCCCACCATGTACCCGGTGGTGTTGTGCAGGAACAGCAGCGGGGTGTCGCGCTGGTTGGCCAGCTGGATGAACTGCGCGGCCTTCTGCGACTCCTCGGAGAACAGCACCCCGCGCGCGTTGGCCAGGATGCCCACCGGGTACCCGTGCACGCCCGCCCAGCCGGTGACCAGGCTCGAGCCGTAGAGCGGTTTGAACTCGTCGAAGTCCGAGCCGTCGACCACCCTGGCGATCACCTCGCGCGGGTCGAACGGCACCTTCAGGTCGGCGGGCACGATGCCGAGCAGGTCCTCGGGGTCGTGCACCGGCTCGGCGTAGTCCGGTTCCGGCGGCGGGCCCTGCTTGCGCCAGTTGAGCCGGCGCACGATGCGCCGCCCGATCCGGATCGCGTCCGGCTCGTCCTCGGCCAGGTAGTCGGCCAGCCCCGAGGTGCGCGCGTGCATCTCGGCGCCGCCGAGCGATTCGTCGTCGGACTCCTCGCCGGTGGCCATCTTCACCAGCGGGGGCCCGCCGAGGAAGACCTTGGCGCGTTCCTTGACCATCACCACGTGGTCGGACATGCCGGGCAGGTAGGCCCCGCCGGCGGTGGAGTTGCCGAAGACCAGCGCCACGGTGGGCACCCCGGCCGCCGAGGACCGGGTCAGGTCGCGGAAGATCCGCCCGCCGGGGATGAAGATCTCCTTCTGCGCCGGCAGGTCCGCGCCGCCGGATTCGACCAGGTTGATCGTGGGCAGCCGGTTCTGCGCGGCGATGTCGGCGGCGCGGTAGGTCTTCTTGGCCGTCCACGGATTGCTCGCGCCGCCCTTGACCGTGGGATCGCTGGCGCAGACCAGGCACTCCACGCCCTCGACCACGCCGATGCCGGTGACCACGCTGGCGCCGACCTGGTAGTCCGACCCCCAGGCGGCCAGCGGCGACAGCTCCAGGAACGCCGAGTCCTCGTCGAGCAGCAGCTCGATCCGTTCCCTGGCCAGCAGCTTGCCGCGCTTGCGGTGGCGCTCGACGTACTTCTGCCCGCCCCCGGCCACGGCCTTGGCCTGCTCGGCTTCGAGTTCGGCGAGCTTGGCCAGCATGGCTTCGCGGTTCGCGGCGAAGTCCGCGCCCCGCTTGTCCACTGTGGACCTCAGTGTGGTCATGCGGTGTATCCCAATCGTTTCGCGGCCAGCCCGGCGAGGATTTCGTTGGTGCCACCGCCGATGCCGAGGATGCGGACGTCGCGGTAGTGGCGCTCGACCTCGGTCCCGCTCAGGTAGCCGAGGCCGCCGTGCAGCTGCACGGCTTCGTTGACCACCCACTCGGCGGTTTCGACGGCGGTGTTCTTGGCGAAGCAGGCTTCGGCGATCACCTCTTCCCCGGCGACGTGCCGCACCCCGACGTGCCGGGTGTAGGTCCTGGCCACGTCGATCCTGCGCGCCATCTCGGCCAGCTTGTGCTGGACCAGCTGCCGTGAGATCAGCGGGCGGCCGAAGGTCTCCCGCAGCCGGCACCAGTCCAGGGTCAGCTCCAGCGCCCGCTGCGCGTGCGCGTAACCCTGCACGGCCAGCGACAGCCGCTCGGCGACGAACTGGGTGGCCACCTGCGCGAACCCGGAGTTCTCCGGCCCCACCAGGTTCGCCACCGGCACGCGTGCATCCACATAGGACAGTTCGGCGGTGTCCGAGCAGTGCCAGCCCATCTTGGCCAGCTTGCGGCCGACGGTGAACCCCGGCGTGCCGCGTTCGACCACCAGCAGGGACAGCCCGTGCGCGCCCTCCCCGCCGGTGCGCACGACCGTGGTGACGAAGTCGGCGCGGCACCCGGAGGTGATGAACGTCTTGGCCCCGTTGACGATGTAGTGCCCACCGTCCCGGCGCGCGGTGGTGCGGATGCCGGCCACGTCGGACCCGCCGTCCGGCTCGGTGACCGCGAGCGCGCCGATCAGCTCGCCGGCCAGGGTGGGCCGCACCCACTTCGCCAGCTGCGCCTCGTCCCCGGCGGCGGCGAGGTGCGGCACCGCGATGCCGCAGGTGAACAACGAGGCGACCAGCCCGCCCGAACCACCGGCGTAGTGGATTTCCTCGGCGACGGTCATGGCGTCGAGGAAATCCCCGCCACCACCACCGGCCTTCTCCTCGAAGGCGACCCCGAGCAGCCCCAGCGCACCCGCTTTGCGGTGCAGCTCACGCGGCAGCTCGCCGTCGCGCTCCCAATCGTCGAGATGGGGCAGCACTTCGGCCTTCATGAAGCCGCGCACCGTTTCTCGCAGCGCGTTGCGCTCCGGTGTGGCGAACGGATCGCTCACGACAACACCTCCGGGATCTCGGCGTACCGGCCGCGCAGCCACTCGCCGAGCGCCTTGGCCTGTGGATCGAACCTGGCCTGCGAAGCGACCCCCTGGCCGAGGATGCCGGTCACCACGAAGTTGACCGCTCGCAGGTTGGGCAGCATATGGCGGCGCACCGGCAGTTTCGCGGTCTCCGGCAGCAGCCGCTGGAATTCGGCCACGGTCAGCGTGTGCGCGAGCCAGCGCCAGCCCTCGTCGGTGGTGGCCCAGACCCCGACGTTCGCGTCACCGCCCTTGTCCCCGCTGCGCGCACCGAGCACGGTGCCCAGCGGAGCCCACCGGGAAGGCTCGCCGGGCAGCGGTTGCGGCAATGCCGGGTCGGGGACGTCGGCCAGTTCCCGCGTCTCGGCCGCGGGAGCCACGTCGATCCGGGCGTCACCGGTGACCGCCACGTGCGGCACCTCGGCAGCATCCACATAGGACGCCCGGTAGACGCCGTACGGGGTGGCGTCCGACGGCGGTGCGGTGACGTGGAAACCGGGGTAGCTGGCCAGCGCCAGCTCGATCGCCGCCTGGCTGAACGCCCGGCCCGCCACCTTCGGGTCGGCATCGGTGACGGCCACGTGCAGCAGCGCGCTCGCGGTCTGCTCGGTGTCGGCGTCCGGCCGGTCCGTGCGGGCGAGCGTCCAGCGCATCCGCTCCGGCGGCTTCTCCTGCAGCGCCTCGGTGAGCTGCCCGCGCACCAGCGCCGCCTTCTGCTCGATGTCGAGTCCGGTGAGCACGAAGGTGGTTTCGTTGCGGAAGCCGCCGAGCGCGTTGAGGCAGACCTTCAGCGCCGGCGGCGGTGGCTCGCCGGTCACCCCGCTGATCCGGACGCGGTCGGGGCCCTCCTGGGTCAGGCTCAGGGTGTCGAACCGGGTGGTCACGTCGGGACCGGCGTAGCGCGCGCCGGTGATCTCGTACAGCAGCTGCGCGGTGACCGTGCCGGTGGTGACCACCCCGCCGGTGCCCTCGTGCTTGGTGATCACGCTGCTGCCGTCGGCGTGGACCTCGGCGATCGGGAAACCGGGGTGGCCGATCTCGTGCTCGGTGAAGAAGGCGTAGTTGCCGCCGGTGGCCTGCGCCCCGCATTCGATCACGTGCCCGGCGGCCACCGCACCGGCCAGCCGGTCGTAGTCGTCGCGTGCCCAGCCGAAGTGCGCGGCGGCCGGGCCGACCACCAGCGAGGCGTCGGTGACCCGCCCGGTGACCACCACGTCGGCACCCGCGTTCAGGCATTCGACGATGCCCCACGCACCGAGGTAGGCGTTGGCGGTCAGCGGATCCCCGAACCCGAGTTCCCCGGCGCGGTGCCGCAGGTCGTCCCCCTCGACGTGGGCGATCGAAACGTCCACACCGGACTTCGCGGCCAGCTCGCGCAGCGCGGCGGCGAGCCCGGCCGGGTTCAGCCCGCCCGCGTTGGTCACCACCTTCACACCGCGTTCCCTGGCCAGCGCCAGGTTTTCCGCCATCTGCCGCAGGAACGTCTTGGCGTACCCGCGATCGGGGTCCTTGAGCAGGTCGCGGCCGAGGATGAGCATGGTCAGCTCGGCCAGGTAGTCGCCGGTCAGCACGTCCAGCGGGCCACCGGTGAGCATCTCGTGCACCGCGGCGAAGCGGTCGCCGTAGAAGCCGGAGGCGTTCCCGATCCGGATCACCTGAACTGCCCTTCCGCGCGCCCGGACCCGGGTGGCCCGGCGAAGGCCTGAGCCAGGCCGAGCCAGGTGCGTGCCTGCTCACCCTCGGCCCGCAGGTCGGTGTCGCCCGGGTGCCGCCGCTGGGTGACCACCAGGCAGAAGCCGAGCGCGCTGCCGGTGACCCGCTCCGCCGCGTCCTCCGGGCCCCACGCCCAGGTCGAGCCGTCCGGCGCGGTCAGCTCCACGCGGAACTCCTCCCCCGGCGGGGTGCGTGAGTTGATCGTGTAGGCGAAGTCCCTGGTCCGGACGCCGAACCGGGCGATGTGCCACAGCCGGGCCGACGGCTCGCGCCGCACGCCGAGCGCGTCGAAGACGTCCTGCGCGTGGGCCCAGGTCTCCATCAGCCGGGCGGTGACCATCGACGCCGCGCTCATCGGCGGGCCGTACCACGGCACCTTCTGCCCGCTGGGCACCTCGGCCAGCGCCAGGGCGAGCTCTTCGCGGGCCCGGCGCCAGCGCGCGAGCAGTTCCCCCGGCGGGGCCCCGGCTCCCGCTTCGGCGCCCTCGTCGACGTCCCGGCCGCCGGAGGCGAACGCCTTCTCCACCTCGGCGGCGAACCGCTCCGGGGTCCGCACGGCGATGAGCGCCTTGTCGTCGGTCCAGGCCAGGTGGGCGATCTGGTGTGCGACGGTCCAGCCTTCGGCCGGGGTCGGCCGCGCCCAGTCCGCCGGGGGCAGCGCCGCCACCAGTTCGTCCAGCTCCCCGCTTTCGGCCGCGAGATCCCGCAGGATCGCGCCCACATCCGCCACGGCGGCACCTCCTCGCACAACGGCTCGTGCCGCCGAGCGTGGCACCGGGAGAAGAAAAAATCAAGCGTGCATGATTGTTTTGCGAGCGGCCCCGGTCTCGCCCCGTTCGTCGGCGTTCACCACGGCCTGCCCGGCCCCGGAGAACTCGGCGTTCGCCTGGGCGACCTCACTTACCCGACTTGTTGACATGTTGCCAGTAAGCTGCGGACCGCTTACCGTCGTCGCACGCGGAGCAAAGGAGCGCCTGTGTCCACCGGGTACACCGACATCACCTACGAAGTCGCCGACGGCATCGCGACGATCACGCTGAACCGGCCCGGAGCCCGCAACGGCTACACCATCCGCATGGCCGACGAACTCGGCGACGCCTTCGACCGGGCCGATCACGACGAGCGGGTCCGCGTGGTGGTGCTGACCGGCGCCGGGGACGACTTCTCCGTCGGCGCCGACCTGTCGCAGGGCGGTTTCGACTTCGACGCCGAGAAGGGCCCCGACCCGGCCTGGCAGGAACCGGCGGGCCGCTGCTCCAAGCGGATCTTCACGATGAACAAGCCGGTGATCGCGGCGATCCGCGGCGCGGCCATCGGCGGCGGGGTGACCATCACGCTCTCCGCCGACTACCGGCTCGCTTCGACCGACGCCCGGTTCGGCTTCGTCTTCGTGCGGCGCGGCATCTACCCCGAAGGCGCGTCGGCGTGGTTCCTGCCCCGGCTGGTCGGCCTGGGCACCGCGATGGACTGGATGATCAGCGGACGCGTGTTCGGCGCCGAGGAAGCCCACCGGGCCGGCCTGGTGCAACGCCTGCACGAGCCGGAAGAACTGCTGGACAAGGCCCGCGAACTGGCCCGCGAACTGATCCGGACCACCGCACCGGTCTCGGTGGCGGTGACCCGGCAGCTGCTCTACCGGATGTCCGCCCTGGATTCACCGTTCCCGGTGCACGAGGTGGATTCACGGCTGATCGGCGGGCTGCCGGCCAATCCGGACGCGGTCGAGGGCGTGCTGTCGTTCCTGCAGAAGCGCCCGCCGGAATTCAAGCTCCGCGTGCCGGGCGACCTGCCCGGTCACCTGCCCTGGCTGGAGGACCAGTGACCGACTACCCACCCGAACCCTGGCACCTGGCCGGTCAGGCGTACGCCACCACCTGGCGGGTGCCCGCGGCCGGACTGCCCGCGCTGCCCGGCGGGCTGGAGCCGCTGGTGCTGGCCGGCCGCGCGACGGTGATCACCGCGTGGCTGGACTACCAGCCGCCCGGTCAGCTCTCCTACCGCGAACTGCTGGCCACCGTCGCGGTCCGCAACGGCACCCGCGCCACCGGCTCGATCACCGGCATCTGGGTCGACAGCGAGGTCTCCCTGGCCGGTGGGCGCGGGCTGTGGGGCATTCCGAAGGACCTCGCCGGCTTCGACTTCACCCACGGCCGCACGTTCACCGCGTCGGCGAGCCTGAGCCAGGGCTGGATCGCCACCGCCGCCTTCACCCGGCGCGCCGGGCTGCCGTTCGCGCCGCCGGCCGCGTTCAGCATCGCCCAGGAACTCGCCGGTGCGCTGAAGTGCACGCCGGTGCGCGCGACCGCCCGCCCGCACCTGGCGTCGGCGAACTGGAACCTCAACCCGGAGGGCCCGCTCGGCTTCCTGGCCGGCCGCCGCCCCGGCCCGAGCGTGCACCTGGCCGACTTCCGCCTCACGTTCGGCGAGTGAACCACCGGGCCGGGTGAGCCGGCCCGCTCCACCGGGTCCCGCCCCGGCACCGCGCGGTGCCGGGGCGTCACGCTGCGTGCTGACGCCCGCCCGGAGCGACCCGGCGCGGCGGGTGGTTGCACAACGGTCAAAACCGCCCTGAGCAGCGGTCGAGCGACTCCCCCTAACCTGCCTGGGGGAGGCCGGAGTTCAGCATCCGGAACCCCGCGACACGCCACCCGTTGGGGCATGTGCGCGCCCGCACCCCTACATGTAGTCTCTGGGCACCGAGAGCGCGCCAGTGACGGGAGACCACTGGTACGGCGACTCGGTCAGACCTGCACGACCACGAGCGCACCGCCTTTCGAGACGGTGTGGCGACCCGACGCGCCTTTTTGGAGCCCCGCATGTCACTGGACATCACCGAGACAGACCCGCGAACACCGTCGGTCACGGACCAGACCGCCACCGTGCGCGTCATCCGCCGTGACGGCAGCGTGTCGCCGTTCGACGCGAACAAGATCTCGGTGGCGATGACCAAGGCGTTCCTCGCCGTCGAAGGTGACGACGCCGCCGCGTCCTCGCGCCTCCACCACCTGGTCGCCGAGCTGACCGAGCAGGTCGAGCAGTCGCTGCTGCGCCACGCCGGGCCCGAGACCTCCCTGCACATCGAGCAGATCCAGGACCAGGTCGAGCTGATCCTGATGCGCGGCGAGCACCACAAGGTCGCCCGCGCCTACGTGCTCTACCGCGACGAGCGCGCCAAGGCCCGCGCCGCCGCCGAGGCCGCCGCTCCGGCCCGCGACGAGAACGTCGTGCACGTCAAGGGCACCGACGGGGTCCTGCGCTCGCTGGACTGGGACCGCGTCGCGCACGTGGTCGGCGAGGCCGTGGCCGGGCTCTCCGACGTCAGCAGCGAGCCGGTGCTGGCCGAGACCAGGCGCAACCTCTACGACGGCATCTCCGCCGACGAGCTGGCGCTGGCCCAGATCATGGCCGCCCGCACCCTGGTCGAGCAGGAGCCGAACTACTCCTACGTCAGCGCCCGCCTGCTGGCCGACAAGCTGCGGGCCGAGGCGCTGAGCTACCTGGCCGGGCGCCCGCGCCAGGCCAGCCAGGACGAGATGGCCGGGATCTACCCAGGTTACTTCCGCGACTACCTGCGCCGCGCGATCGAGCTGGAGCTGGTCGACGGCGAGCTGGCCACGTTCGACCTGGACCGGATCACCGCCGCGATCAAGCCCGAGCGCGACCTCGACTTCGGCTTCCTCGGCCTGCAGACCCTCTACGACCGCTACTTCCAGCACCACGACGGCACCCGGTTCGAGCTGCCGCAGGCGTTCTTCATGCGCGTGGCGATGGGCCTGGCCGTGCGCGAGAGCGACCGGGAAGCCCGGGCCATCGAGTTCTACGAGCTGCTGTCCTCGTTCCACTTCATGGCTTCGACGCCGACCCTGTTCAACTCCGGCACCACCCGCCCGCAGCTGTCCTCCTGCTTCCTCACCACGGTGGACGACGACCTGGACTCGATCTTCCAGGCGTACAAGAACAACGCGCTGCTGGCGAAGTACTCGGGCGGGCTGGGCAACGACTGGACCCCGGTCCGCGGCCTCGGCGCGCACATCAAGGGCACCAACGGGCAGTCGCAGGGCGTGGTCCCGTTCCTCAAGATCGCCAACGACACCGCGGTCGCGGTGAACCAGGGCGGCAAGCGCAAGGGCGCGGCCTGCGCCTACCTCGAGACCTGGCACGTGGACATCGAGGAGTTCCTCGACCTGCGCAAGAACACCGGTGACGACCGCCGCCGCACCCACGACATGAACACCGCGAACTGGGTGCCCGACGAGTTCCTCCGCCGGGTGGAGGCGAACGCGGGCTGGACCCTGTTCTCCCCCAACGAGGTGCCGGACCTGCACGACCTCTACGGCAACGCCTTCGCCGAGCGCTACCGCGAGTACGAGGCCGCCGCCGAGCGCGGGGAGATCAAGGTCTTCCGCAAGGTCCGCGCGGTGGACCTGTGGCGCCGCATGCTGACCATGCTCTTCGAGACCGGGCACCCGTGGATCACCTTCAAGGACCCGTGCAACCTGCGCTCGCCGCAGCAGCACACCGGCGTGGTGCACTCGTCGAACCTGTGCACCGAGATCACCCTGAACACCAGCGCCGACGAGGTCGCCGTCTGCAACCTCGGCTCGGTCAACCTGCTCAAGCACGTCGGCCCGGACGGGCTGGACACCCAGCGGCTCGAGAAGACCGTGCGCACCGCGGTGCGGATGCTCGACAACGTCATCGACATCAACTTCTACACCATTCCCGAGGCCCGCCGGTCCAACCTGCGCCACCGCCCGATCGGGCTGGGCCTGATGGGCTTCCAGGACGCGCTGTTCGAGCTGGGCCTGCCGCTGTCGTCCGAGGCCGCGGTCGAGTTCGCCGACCGGAGCATGGAGCACATCAGCTACTACGCCATCTCGGCGTCGACGGACCTGGCCGCCGAGCGCGGGCAGTACCAGACCTTCGAGGGCTCGCTGTGGAGCAAGGGCATCCTGCCGATCGACTCGCTGCAGCTGCTGATCAGCGCCCGCCGCGGGGACGCGCTCGACGTCGACACCTCCACCACGCTGGACTGGGAGCCGCTGCGCCAGCGCGTGCGCACGGTCGGCATGCGCAACTCCAACGTGATGGCGATCGCGCCGACCGCGACGATCTCCAACATCTGCGGGGTCGGGCAGTCGATCGAGCCGCTGTTCCAGAACCTGTTCGTCAAGTCGAACATGTCCGGTGACTTCACCGTGGTCAACCCGCACCTGGTGCGCTCGCTCAAGGAGCGTGGCCTGTGGGACGAGGTGATGGTCTCGGACCTGAAGTACTTCGACGGCAGCCTCGGCCAGATCGACCGCGTGCCGGACGACCTCAAGGCGCTCTACGCCACCGCGTTCGAGGTGGAGAGCAAGTGGCTGGTCGACGCGGCTTCGCGGCGGCAGAAGTGGATCGACCAGGCGCAGTCGCTGAACCTCTACATCGCCGCGCCGAGCGGGCGCAAGCTCGACGAGCTCTACCGCTACGCCTGGCACAAGGGCCTCAAGACCACGTACTACCTGCGGGCGCAGTCCGCGACGCACGTGGAGAAGAGCACCCTGCGCGGCACCGACGGCAAGCTGAACGCGGTTTCGGCGACCCCGGCCCCGGCCGCTTCGCCCGCCCCGGCACCCTCGCCCGCCCCGGCACCCTCGCCCGCCCCGGCACCCTCGCCGTCGCCGTCGCCGTCGGCTTCGGCGGCCGTGCCGGCGGTGCCGCCGGCCCAGCCCCAGGAACTGCCCAAGGTCACCGACGTCGACTTCGCCGCCACCGAAGGCGCCGCCTGCCGGATCGACGACCCCGACTGCGAAGCCTGCCAGTAAGGAACATCGAGCATGACGAACACCGAAATCCCGCTCACCGACGCCACCGGCCTCGGTGAGATCGAGCGGGGCGCCGAGCGGATCAGCGTGGACGACAAGCGCATGATCAACGCCCGCGCCGACGTGAACCAGCTGCTCCCGCTGAAGTACCGCTGGGCGTGGGAGAAGTACCTGGCCGGCTGCAACAACCACTGGATGCCGACCGAGGTCGCCATGCAGGCCGACATCGCGCTGTGGAAGTCGCCGGACGGCCTCACCGAGGACGAGCGGCAGATGCTCAAGCGGAACCTGGGCTTCTTCGCCACCGCGGAGTCGCTGGTGGCGAACAACATCGTGCTCGCGGTGTACCGGCAGATCACCAATCCCGAGTGCCGCCAGTACCTGCTGCGCCAGGCGTTCGAGGAGGCCGTGCACACGCACACCTTCCAGTACATCTGCGAAAGCCTCGGCCTGGTCGAGGGCGAGCTGTTCAACATGTACCGCGAGGTGCCGTCGATCTCCGACAAGGACGCGTGGGCGCTGAAGTACACGCAGAACCTGGAGAACCCGGACTTCGAGACCGGGACCCCGGAGGCCGACCAGGCGTTCCTGCGTGACCTGGTGGCGTTCTACGTGATCTTCGAGGGCATGTGGTTCTACACCGGCTTCGCGCAGATCCTGTCGCTGGGCCGCCGGAACAAGATGGTCGGCATCGCCGAGCAGTACCAGTACATCCTGCGCGACGAGTCGATCCACCTGAACTTCGGCATCGACTGCATCAACCAGATCAAGATCGAGAACCCGCACCTGTGGACCGAACAGTTCCAGGCCGAGGTGCGGGGCATGCTGGTGGAGGCGTGCGAGCTGGAGGTCGCCTACGCCCGCGACACCATGCCGCGCGGCATGCTGGGGCTCTCGGCGCAGCTGTGCGAGCAGTACATGCACTTCATCACCGACCGCCGCGCCCAGCAGATCGGCCTGGCCCCGATCTACGGCGAGAACGAGAACCCGTTCCCGTGGATGTCGGAGGCGATGGACCTGAAGAAGGAGAAGAACTTCTTCGAGACCCGCGTCATCGAGTACCAGAGCGGCGGCGCCCTCGACTGGGACTGATCCCCCGGCGTCGAACTCGGCCACGTCACGGGATCACCCGTGGCGTGGCCGAGCCCGTTCCGGGGTGCGGGGTTCGGCCGACTCCACCCCTTCGCGTTCTTGTCAGGGCGCCAACAAGGCGGCAAGGTGTACCGGTGTAGGTCTCTCAGCACCGAGAGGAGCCGGCCGTGCCCAAGGTGACCACCGCCCTGCGCGAACGCGTCCCGCCGCTGACCTCCATCCCGCTCCCCCGTGCCGTCGACCGGCGGCTGCTCGGGCAGAGCTGGCCGGTCCGCGAGCTGACCACCCCGCCGCCGGGCAGCGGGCTCAAGGCCATTCCCGGCGACGACGGGGCGCCGCTGATCGGGCATTCGCTGGACTTCATGCGCTTCGGCGTCGACTGGGCGCTGCGCCGCCACGAGACCTACGGGCCGGTCTCCTGGATGGGTGCCTTCGGCCGCCGGATCATCAGCCTGTCCGGGCCCGAGGCCACGCAGATCGCGCTGGTCAACAAGGACAAGGCGTTTTCCCAGCAGGGCTGGAACTTCTTCATCGAGAAGTTCTTCCACCGCGGCCTGATGCTGCTCGACTTCGGTGAGCACCACGCCCACCGCCGGATCATGCAGTCCGCGTTCACCCGCGACCGCCTCGCCGGGTACGTCGGGCAGATGGGACCGGCCCTGCGCGACGGGATCGCCGCCTGGGCACCGGGTTCGCGCCCGCGGCTGTACTGGTCGCTCAAGCGCCTGACGCTCGACGTGGCCGGCCGGGTGTTCATGGACATGCCGAGCACCGGCGGCGCCACCGCGGCCCGGCTCAACCGCGCGTTCGTCGACTCGGTGCGCGCGGGCACCGCGATCGTGCGGGTCCCGGTGCCCGGCGGGCGCTGGGCCGCCGGGCTCCACGGCCGCCGGGTGCTCGAACGGTACTTCCGCGAGAACCTGCCCGCCAAGCGGCGCGCCGACGGGGAGGACCTGTTCTCCGCGCTCTGCCACGCCACCACCGAGGACGGCGAGCGCTTCTCCGACCAGGACGTGGTCAACCACATGATCTTCCTGATGATGGCCGCGCACGACACCACCACGATCACCAGCGCCGCCGCGGTGTACTACCTGGCCAAGCACCCGGAGTGGCAGGAACGCGTGCGGGAGGAGTCGCTGCGCCTCGGTGACGCCGTACCGGATGCCGCCGCGCTCGGTCAACTGTCCACACTGGAACTCGTGGTCAAGGAGTCGCTCCGGCTGCTCGCCCCGGTGCCGTCGCTGGTCCGCAAAACCCTGCACGACACCGAAGTCCTGGGCTTCCACGTGCCGGGCGGCTCGCTGGTCGGGGTGTCCCCGGCGGTCAACCACTTCGCGCCCGAGTGCTGGACCGACCCGATGCGCTTCGACCCGGAGCGGTTTTCCGAGGCGCGGCGCGAAGACCGCAGCCACCGCTACGCCTGGATGCCCTTCGGCGGCGGGGCGCACAAGTGCATCGGGCTGCACTTCGGCGTGTTCGAGGTCAAGGCGCTGCTGCACGAGATGCTGCGGCGGTTCCGCTGGTCGGTCCCGGCGGACTACCGGGCGCGCTGGGACTACGTTTCGCTACCGGTCCCGGCGGACGGCCTGCCGATCCTCCTGACCAGGCGATAAACTGTCACACTGAGAGTACCCGTTCGAGTACCGATCATCACCCTTTCAGCCGGTAGACACTCTGCTTGCTGCATGATGACGTGGCATGACTCTTGGCTGACTCGTGCCCGTGGCGGGCGGAAACCTCCCCGCACCGGCGGTGAGCTGGCCTTTGCATCACATGAAGAGGTGGAGTGTGCCGAGACCTGGTGACGCGCCAGGGTTGGTGGAGATCGCCCGCAGGTGGGCGGCCACATTGGCCGACACGGAAGGAGTATCGCTTCCGCGCGAGGAACTCGAGGGAAGCTTGCTCTCCTTCGCCGAAGAGCTGCGCGCCGACACCGATCCCGCGCGGGAGGGCGCCAAGCGCCGGTTCGCCAAGCTGTATTCGGCCTCCCCGCTGGGCATCGCGCTGGCCGACGAGGAGGGCGTGGTCGTCGAAGCGAACCCGGCGCTGGGCCGGATGCTCGGCCGCCCGCCGGAAACGCTGCGCGGCACGCCGATCCCGAGCCTGGCTTCGACGGTCAAGGGCGCCGCGACGCTGAGCACCGGCCTGGCCGAACTCGCCACCACCGACCTCTCCCTGTACCGCCAGCTGCTCGTGCTGTCCAACGCCGAGGACGACCCGCTGTGGGTCAACATCACGCTGTCCCAGCTGCCCGCCGACCACGGCGACGCGGTGTTCCCGGTGCTGATGGTCGAGGACGTCAACGACCTGCACCTGCTGCAGGAGCGGCTGCGCCACCAGACCCTGCACGACTCGCTGACCGGGCTGCCGAACGCGCTGAGCTTCTCCACCAAGCTCGACACGGCGGTGGCCGCGGACGCGGCGGGCCAGCTCGCGCTGGTGTACCTGGACATCGACGGCTTCAAGGTGATCAACGACGGCCTCGGCGCCGGGCTGGGCGATCAGGTGCTGCGCACCGTCGGCCGCAAGCTGGGCACCGTCTTCGCCGAGCACAACGCCTTCATCGCCCGGCTCTCCGGTGACGGGTTCGCGGTGCTGCTGCAGGGCGAGCTGAACGCCACCGAGGTGATCGCGCTGGTGCAGCAGGTGCTCGACGAGCTGACCGAGCCGGTCTACTACGCCGAACTCGGCATCGGCGTGAGCGCCAGCGCCGGCATCGTGGTGCGCAAGGCGGCCGGCGGCTCGGCCGACGACCTGCTGCGCGCCGCCGAGATCGCGCTGCACCGCGCCAAGGAGGCGGGCAAGGCGCAGTGGATGCTGTTCGACCCCGAACTCGACGCGCGGGACCGCAACCGCTACCGCCTCGGCGCCACCATCGCCGGCGCGCTGGAGAACGGCGAGTTCTCCCTGGTGTTCCAGCCGACGGTGAAGCTGGCCAAGCAGGAAGAGCTGGCCGTGGTGAACGCCGGGCTGCGCTGGAACCACCCGGAGTTCGGCGATCTGGAGTCCGAGGACTTCTACCCGCTGGCCGCCACCACCGGCATGATGATCCCGCTCGGCCGCTGGCTGCTCACCGAATCGCTGGCGGCGACGGCGCGCTGGCGGGAGAAGTTCGGCGGCGCCGCACCCGAGGTGTGCGTGCGGCTGCCGTACCGGCTGGCCACCGACCCGGACCTGGTGCTGCTGGTCAAGGAGGAACTCGACCGCAACGACCTGCCCGCGGGCGCGCTGCGGTTGTGCACGGACGGCCCGTCGGTGCTCGACCCGAACGGTGAGGTGATCGACTCCCTCGCCGTGCTCGCCGACCTCGGCGCGCACCTGGTGCTGGCCGTGTCCGGCAGCGCGGACCTGGAGCTGATCCGCACCCACCAGCTGCCGGTGCGCCACGTCATCCTCACCGGCGAGGTGGTCGACGCGCTGGCGAGGCACGACGACGAGGTCGCCGCCCGCCACCTCGGCCAGCTGGTCGCCCGGGCCAAGGAGATGGGGCTGCGCATCGGCGCCGAAGGCGTCAAGAACGCCGCGCACGCCGAACGGCTGCGCTGCCTCGGCGTGCTCGCCGGGCGCGGCCCGTTCATCGCCGAATCGGCCACCACCGCCGACGTCGAGGAGCTCATCGGCCGCCACGCCGGGTGAGCACCGCCCCGCCGCGCGCGCAGCCCCCGGCACCGGGGAGGATCGGCGGCGACCACGCGCACGGCAGAGGAGTGCTTCATGCAGCAGGGAGACCTGGCCCCGGACTTCACCCTCGACGACGACCGCGGTGAACCGCGCACGCTGTCCGGGCTGCTCTCCGACGGCCCGGTGGTGCTGTTCTTCTACCCGGCGGCGATGACCACCGGCTGCACCGCGGAGAGCTGCCACTTCCGGGACCTGGCCGCCGAATTCGCCGCCGTGGGCGCGCAGCGGGTCGGGATCAGCCCGGACGGGGTGGCCAAGCAGCAGCTGTTCGCCGCCACCCACGGCTTCGACTACCCGCTGCTGTCCGACCCGGACGGCGCGGTGGCCACCCGATTCGGCGTGCGGCGCAAGTTCGGGCCGCTGCTGACCAAGCGGCACACCTTCGTCATCGACACCGACCGCCGCGTGCTCGAAGTGATCAAGAGCGAGCTGCGCATGGGCGTGCACGCCGACCGCGCGCTGGCCGCGCTGCGCGCCCGGCGCACCGCCTGATCAGAACGAGTACCGGCGCACCCGCTCCGGGTGGATGATCAGCCGGAGGTGTTCGTCGGCCAGGATCCCGGCGAGCTGTTCGGCGCGGACCGGGTCGCCGAGGTCCCAGTACCGGGCGGCCAGGCGGCGGATCAAATGCGCTTCTCCCGGCTCGAACGTGGTGCGACCGGCCACCGAGACCCAGCGTTCGCGTTCCCCCACCGGCGCGGCGACCACGAGCGACGCGCGGGGGTCGCGGCGCAGGCTCGCCACCTTCGCCGAGTCCGATGTCGTGAACAGCTGGATCTTGCCGTCGTCGGTGACCTCGAACCACACCGGCCGCGGCTGCGGCGGGACCGGCCCACCGGCCACGGTCAGGAAGCCGTGCAGGGGGCGCCGGAGGAATTCGAGGTCCTGCTCCGTCAGTGAACTCATGCCGCCGATTCAACCCGGCCCGCTCGGACGAGCCCATAGGTGAGAAGCCGGATCGCCTGTCCGTTCGTCTAACCTGACTCACGTGGACGTGTTCAGTGACCTCATCCGCGGGGTGCGGGCCCACGGCTCGCTGTTCGGCAGTTCGACCCTGACCCCGCCGTGGGCCCTGCACTTCGTCGACGGCGCGCCGCTGACCCTGTGCACCGTGCTGACCGGGGCGGGGTGGATCGTGCCGGAGGGCCGCCCGCCCGAGCCGCTGCGTGCCCGCGAGACGATCGTCGTGCGCGGGCCCGCGACGTTCACCTTCGTCGACGAGGTCGGCACCCGGGCCGAACCGGTCGAGTGCGGTGAGCACTGCTCGACACCCGAACTGGGTGGCACCCGGCACCGGCTCGGCTGGCATGAAGAGGCCCGGGAGGGCGCGACGACGCTGATCGTCGGCGCCTACCCGGTGCGCGGTGAGATCAGCCGCCGGTTGCTCGACGCGCTGCCCGTGGTGCTGCGGGTGGACGCCGACGGCACCGCCGACCCCGTGCTGGACCACCTGGCCGCCGAGGTCGCCATCGACACCCCCGGCCAGCAGGTGGTGCTCGACCGGCTGCTGGACTGGCTGCTGGTGTGCACCCTGCGCGGCTGGTTCGACCGGTCCGGCAGCCGGGCCCCGGGGTGGTGGTCCGCCCAGCGGGACCCGGTGGTCGGGCACGCGCTGCGCCTGCTGCACGCCGAACCGGCGGCGCCGTGGACGGTCGCCGCGCTGGCCGAGCGCACCCGGGTCTCGCGGTCGACGCTGGCCAAGCGGTTCACCGAGCTGGTCGGCGAACCACCGCTGACCTACCTCACCCGCTGGCGGATGACCCTCGCCGCGGACCTGCTCGCCGAACGGGACACCGCGACCATCGCCGACGTCGCCCGCCGGGTGGGCTACGCCGACCCGTTCGGCTTCAGCGCGGCGTTCAAACGGGTCCGCGGGGTCAATCCCAGCGAATTCCGCGCCGCGGTCAGTTGACGATCACGCTGTCCGGGATCGGCTTGTCGTTCTTCAGCGCGTCGAACAGCAGCTCGGACTTCTTCTTGTCCCAGTTCTCCGCCGACGCCGAGGTGACCGGCACGGTGGTGGTGACCACCCCGCCGCTGGAGATGCCGCGCATCGCGAACGCCAGCCCGACCAGGTTGTGCAGGTGGTCGCCGGAGTCCATGGTCAGCGCTTCCGGCGCCTCCGACAGCAGCGGGAACAGGTAGAACGGGTTGAGCAGGGTGCCGGGGCTGGCCATCTCGGAGACCATCGCGCCGATGAACTTGCGCTGGTTGGCCACCCGGTCGAGGTCCGAACGCGGGGTCGCGCTGCTGTAGCGCATGCGCACGAAGCTCAGCGCCTGCGCGCCGTCGAGTTCCTGGCAGCCGGCGGCCAGCTTCGCCCCGGTCATCGAGTCGTTCATCTCGGTCTCGATGCACATCTCCACCCCGCCGATGGCGTCGACGATGTTCGCGAAACCACCGAAGCCGATTTCCGCGTAGTGGTCGATGCGCAGGCCGGTGGCGCCCTCCACGGTCTTGGCCAGCAGCTGCGGGCCGCCGAAGGAGAAGGCCGCGTTGATCTTGTTGGTGCCGTGGCCGGGAATCTTCACCTGCGAGTCGCGCGGCAGGCTGAGCAGCGTCGGCGGGGTGTCGTTGTCCGGGATGTGCGCCACCATGATGGTGTCGGTCCGCTGCCCGGCGGTGTCCCCGGTGGACAGCCGCGCCTCGTCCTCCGGGTCCAGCCCCGCCCGCGAGTCCGAGCCGACCACCAGCCAGTTCGTGCCCTCGGCGGCGGCCGGGCGGCCCTCGTAGTCGGCCAGCGCGTCGATCCGGTTGATGGAGAACTCCAGGTACACCCACACCGCGGCGAGGAAGACCACGAAGACCATCAGCAGGCTGAGCAGCACCTTGCCGGGGCGCCGGGGACGGCGGCGCGGCAGGCGCTCACGCAGCGGCGGGCGCGGCGGCCGCTCCGGGCCGCGCGGCGGCGGCTCGGCCTCACGCGGCGGCACCGGGGCGCGCATCGTCGGCTGGGGTGGCCGGTGCTGCTCCTGGCGCGGCGGGTACGGCTCGCGCCGCGGCGGCTGCTCCCGGCCGGGGATGGGCAGCATCTGCGCCCGCTGGTGCTGCCGCGGGCCTCGGGGGGCCGGGCGGGGTTCCTGCCCGCCGTAGTCTCCGCCGTAGGTCATCAACTCACCGATCCCTGCCGTCCGATTCGCCTGCGGTGTCCAGTGAACCGCAACCCGAGAAGGAGGACGTGCGACACCCCCGTCCGGTTGTGCCTACCGCCCGAACGACAGCTGCCGCACCTTGAGGTACCCGGACCGGAACCCGGCTTCGGAGTAGGCCAGGTAGAACTCCCACATCCGCTTGAACACCTCGTCGAAGCCGAGGCCGGACACCTCGGCCCAGCGCCGGGTGAACCGCTCGCGCCACTCGCGCAGGGTGCGCGCGTAGTCCTGGCCGAACTCGCGGGCCGCCCGCAGCTTCAGCCCGGCCTGCTCGGCGAGCCCGGTCTCGATCGACTCGGGTGAGGGGATCAGCCCGCCGGGGAAGATGTACTTGTGCATCCAGGTGTAGGAGGAGGCGCTGGCGAGCATCCGGTCGTGGTCCATGGTGATCGCCTGCAGCCCGAGCCTGCCGTGCGGGCGCAGGCGCCTGCCGATGGTGTCGTAGAAGGCGGGCCAGTAGGCCGCGCCCACCGCCTCGATCATCTCCACGCTGACCACCGCGTCGTAGTCGCCGTCGGCCTGCCGGTAGTCGCGCAGTTGCACGTCCACCCGGTCGGCCAGCCCGGCGCCGGCGATGCGCCGGGTGGCCAGCGCCGCCTGTTCCGCCGAAATGGTCAGCGAGGTGACCCTGGCACCGCGCTGGGCGGCCCGGATGGACAGTTCACCCCAGCCGGTGCCGATCTCGAGCACCTCGCTGCCCGCGCGCACCCCGGCGTAGTCGAGCACGCCGTCGATCTTGCGGCGCTGGGCGGTGGTGAGGTCCTCCCCCGGTGAACCGTACAGCGCAGACGAATACGTCATCGTTTCGTCCAGGAAGGTGGCGAACAGGTCGTTGGACAGGTCGTAGTGGCGGTGGATGTTCTGCCGCGCACCGGCCACCGTGTTCGCCTCCTCCGGCGGCTGGCGCCGGTCGACGAAGCGCCGGAACCGCTGCAGCACCGGCGGGATCAGCGTGGCCGTGCGCTCGGCGAACGGGGTGAGCACCTCGGCCAGCGCGTCGGAGGTCCAGTCCCCGGCCATGTACGCCTCGCCGAAGCCGATCTTCGCGTCCACCCCGAGCCGGTGGAAGAACGCGGCCGGGCGGCGCAGGTACAGGCGCGGGGCGCCGGGGCCGCCCGCGCCGAGCCAGCGCCCGCCCGGCAGCACCACGCGCACGTCGAGCGGCCGGACCGCGCGCCGGAACAACGCTTCGGCGATCTTCGCCCGGAACGGGGAATGCGGCGGGGTGGCCAGTTCACCCCACGCCCCGCCGCCCGGCGCCGCCGCATCGACCCTGGAACCCGTCACGGTGAACATCCCCTCCCCGGTGCCTACAGCGGCATCCGCAGCCGCTGGGTGGCCGGCCTGGTCCACGCGTCGGTCAGCATGCCGTCCGCCGGCGGCAACCCGAGTGCGTCCAGGGTGAAAGCACAGACCAGCCTGGTCCACACCGGCGCGCGGCGCACCATCGCGTGCCCCTCGTCGGTGACCTCGAACCGGGCGATCCGCGAAGCGGCGGTCTCGGCCCGGCTGCCGAAGCCGTGGGAGTCGGCCGGGCTGGTGATCGAGTCCTCGGTGCCGTGCGCGATGAGCACCGCCCGGTCGCGCACACCGGAGACCGGTTCACCGGGCGGGGTCCACGGCGCGAGCGCGCACACACCGGCCACCGCCGGGTCGTCGGCCACGCGCAGCGCCACCCGTCCGCCCATCGAGTGGCCGACGAGCACCACCGGCACCCCGGGGTGCTCGTCGTGGATGCGCGCGAGCGCCCAGCGGGCGTCCCGCACCGCGTCCAGCTCGGGTGCGTTCCAGCCGCGCACGCGGTTGCGCAGCAGCCGCACCTCGACGCCGTGGCGGGCGGTGGCCCGGTGCACCGACTTCGCGATCGGGACCATCCGGAGGTAGGCCAGGCGCCACGGGCGCACCACCGCCCGGCCGCGCTCGGCGCCGCCGTGCAGCACCAGTACCACCGCGCGCACTGGTCCGCGGGCCCGGCGAACGGTGACCGCGGGCTGCCTGCCGGGTTCTTCCCGCACCGCCCACCTCCTGCTCCGATCATGGCAAGGTTGCCCTCGCAGTTGCCTTGTAATTGCCTAGTAGCCGACCATTCCCACGAAGGGACGATGTGGTGAGCACCACTTCATTCGCCGACCTCACCGCGGCCGCGCTGGACCGGGCGCGCGCGGACAACGCCGGCGCCGTCACCGAAGCCGCCCGGCTGATCGTGCGCACCATCCGGGCGGACGCGCTGGTCTTCACCGCCGGGGCCGGGCATTCGCTGGCCGCGGTGGCGGAGACCTTCTACCGCGCCGGCGGGCTCGCCAACGTCTACCCGCTCTACCACGAGGAACTGCTGCCGCTGCACGGCGCGCAGCGCAGCACCGGGGCCGAGCGGCGTTCCGGGCTGGCCGCCGAGGTGCTCGCGGCCAGGGCCCCCGGCCCGGAGGACCTGCTGGTGGTCTTCTCCACCTCCGGGGTGAACCCGTACCCGGTGGAGCTGGCCGTGGCCGCCCGCGAAGCCGGTGCCCCGGTGATCGCGGTCAGCTCGCGGGCCTCGGTCGCCGCGGCCCCGCGGCGGTCGGCGAGCACGCTGGTCGAGCAGGGCACGATCGTGCTGGACACCGGCATCCGCCCCGGTGACGCCAGCTACCCGGAGGAGAACCCGGTGACCGGGCCGCTGTCCACCGTGGTCAACGCCTTCCTGTGGAGCCAGGTGCTGACCGCGGTGCTGGAGCAGGCCGCCGCCGAGGGCGTCGAGGTCCCGCTGTGGCGCAGCTCCAACGTCGACGGCGGGGACGCCGCCAACGCCGCGTTGTTCGAGCGGTACCAGCCGCGGGTGCCGATGCTCGGCTGAGCCCGCCCCGGTTCACCGGCGCCCGCTCAGACGCGAGCCGGGTCGCCGGTGAACTGGGTGCGGTGCAGTTCGGCGTAGCGGCCGCCGGCGGCGAGCAGTTCCTGGTGCGTGCCGCGTTCGACGATGCGGCCGCCTTCGACCACCAGGATCAGGTCGGCCGCGCGCACGGTGGAGAGCCGGTGCGCGATGACCAGCGCGGTCCGCCCGCGCAGCGCGTCCGACAGCGCCTCCCCCACGGCCGCTTCCGAGGACGAGTCCAGGTGCGCGGTGGCCTCGTCGAGCACGAGCACCCGCGGGCGGGCCAGCAGCAGCCGCGCGATGGTCAGCCGCTGCCGTTCGCCGCCGGAAAGGCGGTAACCGCGTTCCCCGACGAGGGTGTCCAGGCCGTCGGGCAGCGAGGCGATCACCTCGGCCAGCCGTGCCCGCTCCAGCGCGTCCCACAGCTCTTCCTCGGCCGCGTCCGGGCGCGCGTAGCGCAGGTTCGCGCGGATGGTGTCGTGGAACAGGTGACCGTCCTGGGTGACCACGCCGACCGCCGAGCGCAGGTCCGGGAAGCTCAGGTCGCGAACGTCCACACCGGACAGCCGCACCGCGCCGGAATCCACGTCGTACAACCGGGGCAGCAGCGAAGCGATGGTCGACTTGCCCGCACCCGAGGAACCGACGAGCGCCACCATCTGCCCCGGCTCGGCGCGGAAGCTGATGCCGTGCAGCACCTCCTCACCACCGCGACCGTCCACAGTGGCCACTTCCTCGAGCGAGGCGAGCGAATACCGGTCCGCCGCCGGGTAGCTGAAGCGCACGTCGTCGAACTCCACCGAGACCGCGCCGGAAGGCAGGGCCTCCGGCTCCGGCTTCTCCTTGATCATCGGGTCGAGGTCGAGCACCTCGAAGATGCGCTCGAAGGAGACGAACGCGGTCATCACGTCCACCCGGACGTTGGCCAGCGCGGTCAGCGGGGTGTAGAGCCGGGTCAGCAGCAGCGCCAGCGCGACCACCGTGCCCGCGGCCAGCTGCCCGTGCAGCGCCAGCCAGCCGCCGAGGCCGTAGACCAGGGCCAGGGCCAGGGCCGAGACCAGGGTCAGGCTGGTCATGAACCAGCGGGTCAGCATCGCGGTGCGCACGCCGATGTCCCGCACGCGCCCGGCCCGCGCGGCGAACTCCTGCGCCTCGGCCTGCGGCCTGCCGAACAGCTTCACCAGGGTGGCGCCCGGCGCGGAGAACCGCTCGGTCATCTGCGTGGTCATCGAGGCGTTCAGCCCGGAGGCTTCGCGCTGCAGCGCGGCCATCCGGCGGCCCATCCGCCGCGCGGGCAGCACGAAGACCGGCAGCAGCACCAGCGCGAGCAGGGTCACCTGCCAGGACAGCGCCAGCATCACCACCAGGGTCAGCACCAGCTGGATCGAGTTGGTCAGCAGGCCGGACAGCGTCGCGGTGAAGGTCCGCTGCGCGCCGATCACGTCGTTGTTCAGCCTGCTCACCAGCGCGCCCGTGCGCGTGCGGGTGAAGAACGCCACCGGCATGCGCTGCACGTGCTCGAACACCACGCGCCGCAGGTCGAAGATCACGCCCTCCCCGATGCGCGCGGACTGCCACCGCTCGGCCAGGCCCAGGGCGGCGTCCAGCACGGCCAGCCCGGCGATCGCCAGCGCCAGCCACACCACCACCGACGCCTGCCCGCCGCCGGTGATCACGTCGACCACCCGGCCGGCCAGCAGCGGGGTGCTCACCGCCAGCACCGCGGAGACCACGGTCAGCCCGGCGAAGACCGCCAGGCGCCGCCAGTGCGGCCGTGCGAACACCGCCACGCGTTTCACCGTGCCCCTGGCCAGCCCGCGCGGCGCCTCACCGGCCCGCATCGCGCTCATCATCAGCGACCACGTGTTGTCCATCGACCGTCCTCCGCCCCAGAACCTCAAGTAACATAGAGGTTTTCACCCGATATGCCCTGGACAACGGTGAAATTCCGCTTCTTGTTCCCGATCGGGCGGATTTCCGGGTGCCCGGCTCGGTAACCTGCACCCACAGGAAGGTCTCCGGGGCGAAGGTGAGCGAAAGCGCGTGGTCCGTCAAGTTTGGGAGGGCCCGCGGCGGCTGTTGTCCACGCGCCCGCTGGCCGTCGATCTCGCCGTCTACTCCGCCTGCGCGGTCTACGCGCTGATCCTGTCCCGCACCAACGAGTTCTACGGTTTCCGCATCTGGGGCGGTTTCGCCACCGCGGCCTACGGGCTCGCCTTCGCCCACACCGCCTGGCTGCTCGCGGCCGGGCGGCGCGGTGCCGGTGCCGGTGCCGGTGCTGGTGGCTGGTGGCGCAGCCGCTGGCTCGGGGTGGCCTGCGTGGGCGTGCTCGGCATGCTCGCGCCGCTGCTGACCCTGGTCTTCCGGCGGCTGACCGGGGTGGACTGGCTGGCCACGCCGTGGTCGTGGAGCGCGCAGCCCGAGGTGTGGGTGATCGAGCGCTCGGCCACGCTCCTGCTCGAGCACGGTACGCCGTACGTGAACGTGCACGCGCTCGGCCGCCTGCCCGAGGTCAACGACTACACCCCGTACGGCCCGGTGATGGCCGTGTTCGGCCTGCCGCGGGCGTTGTTCGGCCACGGGCCGTTCACCGACGCGCGGCTGTACTTCGCCCTCACCGCGGCGGTGTGCGCGTGGGCGAGCCTGCGCCTGCTCGGGCGCCCGCGCGTGCCGGTGCTCGCCGCGCAGCTGGCCGCGGTCTTCCCGCTCACCGCGCTGACCTTCGCGGTGGCCGGGCCCGACCTGGCGATCATCGGCCTGGTGGTGCTCGGCACCGCGCTCGCCGCGCGGGACCGCCCGCTGGCCGCCGCCGCGGTGATGGCGCTGGTGGTCAGCGCCAAGCTCACCGCGCTGCCCGCCGCGGTGGTGGTCGCGGTGCTGATCGCCGCCCGCCTCGGCGCTCGCGCGCTCGGCACCGCCACCCTCGCCTTCACCGGCGTGTGCGCCACGGTCAACCTGCCCGTGCTGCTGACCGGCCCCGCCGCCTTCGCCGAGCACGTGGTGCGGTTCCCCGCCGGGCTCGGCGCGGTCAGCTCACCGGCGACGAGCCCGTTCCCCGGCTACCTGCTCGCCAGCACCGGCGAACTCGGCCACCTGCTGGCGATCGCGCTGCTGGTGGCCGCGGCGCTGGCGCTGAGCTGGTGGCTGCTGCGGCGGCCACCGGTCACCGGGGCGGACGCGATGTTCCGCATCGCGGTGGGGCTGGGCACCTCGATCCTGCTCACCCCGGCCACCCGGTTCGGCTATCTGGTGTACCCGGTGGCCCTGTTCGGCGCGATGCTGTGCTTTCCGCGTGAAACCCCGGACGAGCGGATTGTTACTTCTTCTTGACCCTGGTGGCCCCGCCGCGCCCGCGCAGCTGCACGCCGGATTCCGAAAGCACCCGGTGGACGAATCCGTAGGACCGTCCGGTGGACTCGGCCAGCGCGCGAATGCTCGCGCCCTTCTCGTATTTCTTCTTCAGGTCAGCGGCCAGCTTGTCGCGCGTGTTACCGGTGATCCGCGCGCCCTTCTTCAGGTCAGCCACGTCTCTCCGCCTTCCGCATGAGCGTGTTCTGGGCCACATTCGACCCCTGCCGCCGCAATGATCGAACACTGAGCCGCGGAATGCCAGACGACAGGCGAAAAACCTGCGAAACCGCTATGACATTGGGCCATTCCAGTGTTTGTCCAACATCAACTAACCACATGATCAACGCGATCCGGTGGTTTCGGCGGCGAAGTACCTCAGGCCAGTTGCACCAGTTCCAGATAGTCCGCCGACCAATGGTCCTCGGTGCCGTCGGGCAGCAGGATCACGCGCTCGGGTTCGAGCGCCTCCACCGCGCCGGGGTCGTGCGTCACCAGCACCACCGCGCCGCTGTAGGTGCGCAGCGCTTCGAGCACCTGGGCGCGGCTGGCCGGGTCCAGGTTGTTCGTCGGCTCGTCGAGCAGCAGCACGTTGGCGGCGCTGGAAACCAGCCCGGCGAGCGCGAGGCGGGTCTTCTCGCCGCCGGAGAGCGTGCCCGCCGGCTGGTCCAGCTGCTCACCGCTGAAGAGGAAGGAGCCGAGCAGGTTCCGCAGTTCCTGCGCGCCGGTGTCCGGCGCGAGGTGCCGGATGTTCTCCCAGACGCTCGCGTCGTGGTCGAGGGTTTCGTGTTCCTGGGCGTAGTAGCCCAGCCGCAGGCCGTGCCCGGGAATGGTTTCCCCGGTGTCCGGCCGCTCCATGCCGCCGAGCAACCGCAGCAGGGTGGTCTTGCCGGCGCCGTTGAGCCCGAGCACCACCACTTTGGACCCGCGGTCGATGGCCAGGTCCACCCCGGTGAAGATCTCCAGCGAACCGTAGGACTTCGACAGCCCCTCCGCGGTGAGCGGGGTGCGCCCGCACGGCGCGGGCGCCGGGAACTTGATGTGCGCGACCTTGTCCGCCTGGCGGGTCTCGTCCAGGTTGGCCAGCATCTGCTCGGCGCGGCGGGCCATGTTCTTCGCGGCCACCGCCTTGGTCGCCTTGGCGCCCAGCTTGGCCGCCTGCTGCTGCAGCGCGGACGCCTTCTTCTCGGCGTTGGCGCGCTCGCGGCGGCGGCGCTTCTCGTCGGTGGCGCGCGCGTCGAGGTAGCGCTGCCAGGTCATGTTGTAGTGGTCCAGCTCGCCGCGGGTGGCGTCGAGGAACCAGACCTTGTTGACCACCTCGGCGAGCAGTTCCACGTCGTGGCTGATCACCACCAGCCCGCCGTCGTGGGCCTTGAGGAAGCCGCGCAGCCAGGTGATCGAGTCGGCGTCGAGGTGGTTGGTCGGCTCGTCCAGCAGCAGGATGGTGTCCGAGCGGCCGCTGGCACCGGCCTCGGAGGCGGCGAACAGGATGCGCGCCAGTTCCACCCGGCGGCGCTGGCCACCGGAGAGGGTGCGCAGGGTCTGCGCCAGCACGCGGTCGGCGAGGCCGAGGTTGGCGCAGATGCGCGCGGCTTCGCTTTCGGCCGCGTACCCGCCCCGGGCGGCGAAGCGCTCCTCGAGCCTGCCGTAGCGGCGGATCGCCTTGTCGCGTTGGTTCTCGTCGACCAGTTCGGACATCGCCGACTGGGCCTTCTCCATGTCCCGCAGCAGGGCGTCGAGCCCGCGCGCGGAGAGCACGCGGTCCTTGGCGGTGACCGACAGGTCGCCTTCACGCGGGTCCTGCGGCAGGTAGCCGAGCTCACCGGTGTGGCGGACCTCACCGGCGTAGGGCTCGCCCTCGCCGGCGAGCACCTTCAGCGTGGTGGTCTTGCCGGCGCCGTTGCGGCCGACCAGGCCGATGCGGTCGCCCTGCTGGACGCGCAGCGCGGTGTCGGCGAGCAGGATGCGGGAGCCGGCGCGCAGCTCCAGGCCGGAGGCCGTGATCAAGGGAAACTCCCCAGGTGAGAGGTGGTGGATTCCGGGCAGCGGCGGATGCCCCGCGGTGCGTTCACGCGGGCGGCACGCTATTCCAGGAGGATGTCCACGACCCCAGTGTACGGTCCCCGTCCAGCGGTTTACCCCGGGCCATGACCTGGATCACCCCGGCCGGGGGGGGGGGGGGGGGGGGGGGGGGGGGGGGGGGGGGGGGGGGGGGGGGGAGGGGGGGGGGAGGGGGGGGGGGGAGTTTCGGTGGGC